>JAILHT010000158.1 GCA_024695665.1 Lachnospiraceae bacterium | reverse complement strand
TGTATGGCAAGGCGCGGATGGAAATGAAGGTCGCGCTTACCTTTGCGTGTATGAATCTAAAAAAACTTGCAAGAATCAAGCATGAATGGCGGTTAGAGATGGCCTGATAGGGGCCGTTTCTGACCGCTTTATTATAAAAATTCGCCACAAAAAGAAAAATGGTCTTGAGAGCTATGCTCTCAAGACCACTTTGTCTACAGTCTGAACAATGCCTGAGCTTCTCAGGCATTGTTTTTTTAGCTTTGTTTTGAATTGAACTTCTTCTCCAGGAAAGTCTCTATCCGATCCACAAAATAATTCTTATATCTCATTCCGAAAACAAGTAAAACCACTGCGAGGACCATCATTGCAACGACAATCCAAAAATACTCTGTTAAGAGCAGTTCTCCACACCATACAAAAAGAAATATTCCCGGTATACAGCCAAATGCGACAGCTTTCATAAACTGTTTTAAAGTGAGATTTGCATTCGCTGCAAGATGTGGGATTATACCGTTCGGTATAATAGGAACCACGCACAAGAGTGCAATTAAAAGCGCAGGTCGCTTTGTTTTGCCCATAAGTTTTTCTATTCTTCCGCTGTCTTGATTTTCATATATAACCGCAGCGGATTCTTTCATTCTTTTTGAAATAAAGTAGATAACAACATTTGAAACAACATATGTCAGATAACATATTAATGTTCCTTTTATCTTGCCATATACTATTCCGGAGCACATATAAATCGGTATCCCCGGGAAAAATATCGTGATGGTCTGCAAAAACTGCAATCCTACAATCACAAGTATTCCTTCATTACCGGCTCCCGTGATATATTCACGCATCTCCTCCATATCGCCGTCTCGCAACAGTTTTATAAGATCAGGTGTGAACATAACGGTGCACACAGCGACAACAATTATAAGGAAAACTATAAATATAAGTCTCAACATGCTCCTTAGGCGTTTCCTTTTAATGTTGTCTTTATTTTCATTCAAGTCCATATCTTCCAACCAAAAATCTTTTTAAACTGACACCTGCTATCTGTCAGTCTGCTATACTCTCATACGCCTCCTCCAAAAGTCTGGCAAGGCATTTGTGTCCCTCATCATTCGGATGCGCGGCAACCGTGATGTCATTTACTATATAGGTATTTCCGTCGTCTCCCAAAACTTCCATACCCTGATAAGCTTTATACTCAGTCTCATATTTCTCGTTAAATTCGGAAATATCTATAATTGTAATTCCATTGTTCTGGGCAGCTGCATACATTGCTTCCTGCACATCTTCCTGTGGCCAAAGTATTTCCTCAAAAAGCAAAATCTTTGCATCCGGACATTTATTCCTTATTCCGGAATATAGATATTCGAACTGCGCAGCCATATTCTCTTTATACTCTGTAACATTTTCGCCCATCTGTATGCTGATAACTTTTGCGTCATCCGGCAAGGAGTCGATTACTATATCAGCATAATAATTTCTGTCACAAGAATTCTCCCAATTCTTTATTACAATCGTCATAAGACTTACATCCTTCTCGGCCTCAGTCTTTTTGTCGAGATATTTTCTGAATCGGTGCGCATAATCGCGACTCGGCTTTGTAACACACATAGCTGCCGATGACCACCAAAGATTTTCCACCGACAAAGGATATTCATTGCAGGTTACAGAATTACCTATAGCAACATATGTATAAGGTTCAGACTCCTTTGCAACAGTCTCTGTTGTCGCTTCGGAACTCTCTGTCTCGGATTCTGTATTCTCCGATGTCTCAGTCTCAGATTCCGTGTTTTCCGATACCTCTGTCTCAGACTCTGCTTCCGACTCTTCCTCAGACTCTTCTTCCTCGTCGTCCTCATCCTCATCATCGCTATAGGAATGAACCATCGAATCCATTTCCTGCTGTCTCTGTGCTTTGGCATCAGCCGCCGCCTTAACCTTTTTTAATGTATATCCGGCTCCGATTCCTACAATAAGTGCAAGCACAAACAAAATGACAATTGTTATTATTTTCTTTTTTTCCATAATATGAACCTCTGTCTATCTCCTCAACACGTGACATTGTACACCATTAATCTGAATTAGTGAACATCCTTTTGGCAAGCGACCTTCTATAATCTTAGGCTCACATCCCTCAATCTCTCCAATCGCGCCTCGTCATGTGTGGCTATTATAAGCGTCTTACCACTCTCTTTAAGTTCAAACAGCAGGTCCATTAAAAATGTTTCGGATTTCTTGTCAAGTCCGGCAAAGGGCTCATCCAGAACAAGAACAGACGGATTTAGTGCAAGTACCGATGCCAATGCTACCTTTTTCTTCTGACCACCACTCAAATGATAAGGAGCCTTGTCATAGAGATCTTCTATTCCCATCATTCTCATGCAATCTTTAGTTCTTCTGTCAACCTCATCATCGGACAATCCCATCTGTCTCGGTCCAAAAGCAACCTCATCATAAACCTTTGCATTGAAAAGCATAACATCAGGATTTTGGAAAAGAAATCCGATCTCCTTATGAAAGAGTTTTGATTTGACGTTGTCTTTCAGACAATTTTCCGTTATCTTCTCTCCGTCAAAAAGATATTCTCCCGACTGAGGAAATGAAAGGCCGTTCAATATACGAAGGAGCGTTGACTTTCCGGAACCGTTGTCTCCAAGTATAAGCACGCACTGTCCTCTGTCTACGCAAAAACTCAAATCTGAAATAATCGGCTTTTCATCATCATTATATGTAAATGTAATATTTGAAAGTTTTATATATCCCATCTCTATAACCCACTGTAATCGTCAGTAAATCCTCTGCAGACCATCGCCTCATACATTTCTTTGCTCATCTCTGTAGATTTCATAAAAGTCACTCCCATGACTCCACCCACAGACTGATATTTTTTGTTGTTCTTTCCGACGGAGCGAAGCCGAAGCGATGTGAGCAAATCGTTGATCAATGTGCCGAGAAGCACAATATATTTTAAAGTGATATCAAGCGTAAAAACAAATATTCCGGGTATATGTATTTTTCTCAGTGCTCCCGTTATATGATTCCATTGCGTCGTGTGATTAAAAATATTCATAAGCTCGACGCTCAAAAAAACCTTTAATATAACTATGAGATTGTTTCCGATTCCATACGGTTTCAATATCATAGCAGGCAACATTATTATAAATGCCAGAACCGCTGCAAAAACACAAGCTTTAACAATCGAAAGTATATCCTCGGCCGGCCAAGTGCTAAGATACAATTCTGTCACAGCCAAGACACCTATAAGTAAAAGTCTGCTTTGAGTTACCGAAATAAGCACAATAACAGAAAGAACAATAAAAAGTTTCAAAACCGCGGGAAGTGCGTGTTCTTTCTCGTGTCCTCTCTGTACTTTCAATCTGGATAAAACCAGTCCTATTGAGTTTATTGTTTTTACAACAAAAGCGCCACCGTCTCTCGGTGGCGCATAGTTGTCACTTTTTTTCATCCAATCAGGAAGCATATCCGTTTTTATTCTCCTTTATGAATAGCGATGCCAGTTTAAAGAAGATGATAAGCAATGCTACTCCGAGTATAGCGGAGAAGATATATGCCGCAACTTCATTCACTCCGCCAAGTGTGTAATCCGGCATGATTACGTCCAATGACCATCCGTTAGCAAGTCCGGCCGGAGTATAACCGAGCGCCTGTCCGGCATTCTCGATTTCTGCAATCTCATCTGCTCCCCATTCGCCCCATGCAGTACCGGTCGCAAGAAGTCCGAGCGGTGTAGCTGCAATAAGAACTGCAACAAGAGCGAATATTGGGCTATGCTTTGCCTCTGTAGCTGAACCTGTCTGTTTTATATTTTCATAGAGCATATCAGGTGCTGTCTTTCTAACAAAAGCATATATAGCAACAGTAAATACTGCCTCTACCACTCCTGCAACAAGAAGATGTGGTATGAGCATCGCCGGAATTGAAACACTGAGGTCGTAAGGACAATACAGTGCCAAACCGTTTGCATCTGTAAAAAGAAGTGGCTGAATACCGAATTCAACCGCCGCAAAAAGAGCTGCAACATTGATTCCTATATAAGATCCTACAGCTGCGGAAATATATTTGTAAATATCTTTTCCGCTTTCCGATCTGTCCATAGCTTTGAGAAGCAATTTGTACATAAAATATCCGACATAAGGTAAAATAAATGCCATGTTGAAGCAGTTCGCTCCAAATGCAAGTATTCCTCCGTCGCCAAACAGCAAGGCCTGAATCAAAAGTGCTATAGATACGGCAATACATGCTGCATCAGGTCCGAAAAGAAGCGCTATAAGAGTTCCTCCTACCGCATGTCCGGTTGTTCCTCCTACAAGCGGTACATTGAACATCATTCCCAAAAATGAGAAAGCTGCTCCGACGCCTAAAAGAGGCATCTTCTCCTTTGGCAATTCGACACTGACCTTTTTAACGGCATGAGCCCATACAGGAACCATAGCCGCTGCCATTACACCGCATGTCGCCGGTGATAAATAATTCTCTGGTATATGCATTATTTCTCCCCTTTTGTTTTTTATTTAACAAAGTTATAATACTAGAAACACTCTCATATATCAAGCCATTTATTCATACAAACCTATAATTTTCTCCATCCAGACCATGCTGTACCATCTGTTGAATTTTCTTCCGCAGTTTTTAAATACGCCCACCATTCTATATCCCATGTGCGCATGAAAGTCTGCGCTGTTCCTTGTAAGATACTCATCTTCCACCTCAGGATATCCTATACAAGCATAAAGATTTTTTATTCCGATAGCTCTAAGTTCTTCCTCAAGGCTTTCATAGAGAGCACGCCCTGCTCCATTCCCTTTTGCATTTGGATCAAGATATATGGTTGTCTCGCATGCGTATTTATATGCCTCTCTGTCTTTTAGTATATTTGCATAACAGTAACCTATTATTCTGTCATCCTCCAATGCCACAAGATATGGATATCCTTTTTTCTCTATTGCTTCCATCCTTCCTCTGAACTCCTCACACGAAGGCGGATCATACTCAAAACTGATTGCAGTCTCCTTCACATAATAAGAATAGATGTCCGCAAGCGCTTTTGCATCTTCCGGTGTTGCTCTCCTGATACGCATTTTCTTTCTCCCTTAAATCACCATTTTTTTCCATTTACCTGAACATTTCCGGTGCATTCAAGATTGAGGTCAAGATCATCCTCATCCTGTTCGGTTTCCACCGATATGTTGCCCAGGCTGCATGTAGCATCTATTTTATCAAAAATGCCATCAAATTCAATATTACCGAGATCAACTCCCGCCTCTATTAAAGGAATATCCACATTGTGAAGTTCGATATTTCCCAAATCCACAGCAGCTACCATATAATCGGCAGTAATATCATTCAGTTCAATATTTCCTGCATCTGCGGTAAGTTTCATCTTTTCTGCCTTAATGTTATCAAACTCTATATTTCCGGCATCCGCATCCACCTTGAGTTCATCGCATACAATATCATTCAATTCAATGTTTCCGGCATCAAGGTCGCCTTTGATTGTTCCAAATTCAGTATTTTCCGGTACTGTAAGCGTCAATTTGAACGCGTTGTTTGTATTGAATCCAAGTCTGGTCTTTGACTCATCCGTGATAAATAATGTATCGTCCTTGACCTCGAATTTCGGATAGTAATTCTTCGGATATTTATATTCGGCATATAAACCATCGCCATATACTATGGAAAAATCACAAGCATCCATATCGATATTGATATTTGATATCTCTCCTTCCAAATCCACGGTTTTTACTTCTGCTTCCAATGAAGCTTCCCCAAATATACCGGTGTGCAACCAAAGCCCGAATAATATACAAAATACTGTCACAAATGAAAGTATTACCATAAATATTTTAACAGTTGTTCTTTTCATATCAGTTTTCCTCCTCAGCAAGTATTATGTTGAAGACATTTCTAAGCACCGCTGCAATCGGCCAGATAATCCATGTTATTCCCCACGAGAACGTAATAAAGCTTACACAGAGGTATATGCAAAGAACACACTTCCAATAGACTTCCATAAAAGCTTCCGCCCCCTTGCTAGAGTAACGGACAACATTTTTATCTCTTGTATAATCCCCACTCACTGTTTTTTTGTCATTAATCTTAAGAAGCATATCAAAACTTCCGTCAATTATATTCGCATAAATGATAAGGAATACGCCTATACCACAAAAAGCAAAAAGACTCACCGGCGCAAGTTCAAAAACCTCAAATGCAACGCAAGGCAACCAGCAGAACGCGCAAAGTATAACACCGATAGTAAGGCAGAGGGCCTTTGTCTGTTTAAATTCTCTCTTCCTGTCTTTTACATATTCGGCAGTATTCATATCTATATAACATTGTTCCTTCTCGAGATAACTCCACTCTCCCGCTGAAACACCGTTGTATACAAACATGGCTACCGCAACAGCTATAGATAAAAACATTCCTATGACTCCGAAGTTGTAATTGTCCGGAAACCCTGCATCACCTATAATCGGAAATATCACACTGATTATGCAAAGCATAACACCGATTCCGATAAGAAGAGCGGACTTTACTCTGGAAGAGAGAAATGCCCTGGCCTCATCAGCGGTAACAAATCTTCTGTTTGTATTTACGTTCTGTTCCTTTACCAGATTGACCTCATCGCTAACACCCAGATCGTCAGCTATCTCATCAAGATTGCCAAACTCTGATATCACGGTCCCCACAGCTGTATTCTCACTTACACCGTCAGCTATCAGTTCATTGTACTTGTCCTCCATCATCTGAAACAGTTCAGCTTTCGCCTTTTTCACCTCTTCGGTGTTCGGCATATTGGCAAACATCGCTTCAAGATAATTCCTAATTGTTTCCATAAACTATTCTCCTCATTTTTCAATAAATTTTTGAACTACTTCCTTAGTCAACTCCCATTCTTCGCATTTCATTTTGAAATACTCTTTCCCTGCATCGGTAATACTGTAATAAGTTCTCTTTTTTCCATTTCCGTCTGCTCCGGGTTCTGCTACATATGACTCTATATATCCGTTCTTCTCCATTCTTGTGAAGGCCGAGTACAAAGTAGTTTCTTTGATCACATATTTCCCTTCGGAAATATTCTTTATCTGCTTTGATATCTCATAACCATATGAAGGAGCCCTCATCAGGATATACAAAATCATCGTATCGTTATACCCCCGGATCACATCGCTGCTGATTTCAACCATGTAATTTCCTCCGTCTATCGTACTATGTTAATCGTACTACGTCAGTCGTACTATATCTGATGAAGTAAATATACTACGACAGACGTAATATGTCAACAGTTCTTGTCAAAAAAAAGAAGAGTCCTATGACTCTTCTCAAATCTAAATCCCTTATTATTTATATGCCACTTTGTTTCGCCCACTGTTCTTGGCATCATAAAGAGCTTCGTATTTATCGCTTGGAACCTTATTGCTGTCTTTTTTCCAAAATTCCGCTTAGTATTTTTCTGTTATACACTCCTGTAAGCTGATCTGTCACAGACTCCTTCTCTTTCTGCCTTAGAACCTGATAATGGTCGGCATATGAATTCTGCAATATTATAAGCATCAGACAAACTGCATTATGATAAAACCTTCTCTTCATATCCATTTATTTCATATTTTTTTACTTCCATAAATCTCCTTATCACATATCATCTATGCTTTCATTGCCGGTAATATCATTGATGAACACATAATAAATGTCTCCATAATCATCAGAGTGGCTGAAGTGCCCGTAATCATCTATCATTCTAATCCTTCCGTCCTTTGTCACTATTCGATATACCACATGATCCATTCCGTTTCCACTCTCCGAATCAATCTGATTGTCTATAGAATCCTGAATTATTGAAAAATCCGAAGGATGAACCATTCCACGGAATGTATTGCCGGTAAGCTCTTTGAATTCCTCCACTGTCTCACATCCGAATATCTCAAGAACCTTGCTGTTTTGATATATTAATTCTCTAGTCTCATCTTCCTTATATATGAAGAAACCACCCGGAATGACCTCTGCCATCTGTCTTATTACAGGCATAGTATATTTTGACAATACAAATTTGTCGCTGTATTTTTTCTTTCTGAGCTTCTTTCGTTTCTCTTCCGGTGTGTTTATAGCCTCATCAACAGCAGCCAACTGACTCACATAATAATTTTGTTTATTTACATACATTCTCTTGTCCGCCACCTCAAGCAAATCCTGCATTTTGTGTTTCGGAAATTCTTCTCTTCCTGACTTTCCCACCGCTACGGATATCTTGTCTGTAAACTCTCCCTTCCAGGTGTTTAGTCTATCCTCCAATTCCCGGTTTTTCTTATCAAAATCATCATTGCTTATGAACAATATGACAACAAACTCATCCCCGCCGATTCTAAAACATCTCGAAGTGTCACCAAAAACATTTTTTATACAATCGGCCGCAGTTTTTATCAGTTCATCTCCCGCGGCGTGTCCATAAATATCGTTGGTTTTCTTAAGCCCGTTGACATCAAGAACAACGACCGTCAAAGAATCGTCAACCTCATTCTTCTCAAGTTTATCATCCAGCAAAAGTATGTACTCATCATATGCTCTTCTGTTTTCAAGGCCTGTAAGATTGTCGCAATATGCAATCTTTTTGACATGCTCAAGTTCTATGGTTACCTTTAGCGAATCGACAAGCTTCATAAGTAGCAGATTGATAATGGTTGCCGCAAAAACTGTCATTGCCAATGCAACATAAAACATCCATTTACCATTTTTAATATAGACTATGATTGCGAGTATATCGAACAGTAAAAATAAAAAAGTCGGAACAAAAATTGCAATATACTTTCTTTTTGCAAATTTCTTTGCGAAACTTATTCCTATATAAATAACAACTAGTATTGTTAGTGCTATCATTCCCTGTGATACGATAAGTCCCTCAGGCAAATCTATGGCCCCTGTGATAAATAACATCATCTGGACAATAAAGTTCAGCGATGACAGGGTGAATAATCCCTTTAATACAAGATTATTCAAATCAAAAAACTTGACTGCGGAGACAAAAACCACCGGAGATAACATAAACGATATATAATTTATCATACCGGATAAAGTCATTCTTCCGGTAAGCATACCCATAATATGAAAGTCCGATATAATCCAGCAGGATATACAGAGCCCGAATAATCCCAATCTTATAAATGCTTTTCCGAGATTTATTCCCGAAGGGACATTTGAGAATTTTATGACACCTGAAATACCAAATGACAAAAAAGAAAGCAGAGTAAGAACGCCACATATTATAATATAAGGTGTAATCTCAATGATTCTTTGATATGCATATGTGGACATAGTGGTGATTGCCGCATCTTTTATAAGAACCTCAAAACCATAATTTCTGGGTTTGACGGTCAGAGTTATCTTTTTACCGGCATAATCTCCGTTTAAAGGTATGAGTGCAAAAACATTGCCGACGGTTGTGGTGATATGCCCGAGTTTTGATGGACCGGCATGATAAATACACTCATCATCAACATATGCATCCACGCTATAGTAAGGGCATTTTATTCTAAGAATCTGATCTTCATTTATGTCTTCAGGTAAGGTTCTGTAAAAGGTGACAGGATCCGTACTTCCTATCGAAAACTGACCGGAAGCAGCCTCAAGACTGCCGTCCTCGTTTACGATAGTCCACCCGTCCGTTAGATTTGTAGTATAGTCTACTTCCGGCAAAATCCAGTCATCGCACAAAGCCAATCCAAGTAAACATACTATCAGAAATAGAACTATTATAAGTGTTCCATTGGAAATTCTTAATATTCTAAATCTTTGTTCCGTTCCCATCATATATCCATACAAATAAAGCGAATATTATTCGCTCCACACTCTCCTCGCATATCTAATAAGTCAAATGTACTATGTTGTCTAAAAATAACAAAGAATTATATTAAATTTAATATCACATTCATCGTAATAAATCAATGTTATGAGTTAAAAAAATAGTACAAAATGCCTATTTTTTCCATTTTATCGATTCAAAACATTGTCAAAGTGTTACAAAAAAAGCCGATTGTCACATAATGTGAAAATCGGCCTTATATTTGTATTTATATTTGTATTTATATTTGCTTCATTTGGGATTACAATCCGAGTTTCGCTTTCATCTGAGCAAGCTCATCGTCAACATCCGTAGTTGCTCCTGCAGCATATTTGTCTACCAGATCATCCGTTGAATCACCTTTATTTAATTCTTCTCCGGCTCTGGCGGCATCGAGCATCTTGTCGGCTTTCTCCTCCCATTTATTGAAAGCTTCCATTGAGGATGCCGTGTCTACATTTGAATAAACCTTATTCAGATGTTCTTGTGCCTTTGCTGTCTGCACCTTTGCCTTTATGGCATCCTGTCTGCTCTTTAAAAGTTCTATATCATCGACAAGTTTGTCATGTGCATTACGCATCTTAACGGAATTCTCATGTGCCAAATCATATCTCTCCTGAAGCGCTGCAAGATTCTGACTTAGCTGAGATTTCTTTACAAGTATCTTTTTGGCATCTTCTTCCTGTCCTGACTTCAATGCGTTCTCAGCTGCCTTTGTCGCTTTTTCAATATCTGCAAGACAATCGTCAAGTTTTCTCTTTGCAGCCTTTTCATCAGCCATGACATTTGCAGTTTCCTTTTTCACATCGGCAAGATCCTCAGCCAAATTTCTAAGTGTCTGATCGATCATTTTTGACGGATCCTCAGCTTTGTCCAACAGCGCATTGATATTCGCCTTCAAAATGTCATCGAGTCTGTTTAAGATTCCCATAGTAATTTTCCTCCTTTTGTATAATACCTACTCATCTTTACTTTTATCTTCACTGTCTTTTGAAGAATCGGATGTATATTTATCTATCAAATCGTCTCCCTCATCTCCAACATGTCGAAGAGGGGTATTTAGAATGGTCTCTGTCTCCTTAGCCTTCTCTTTTGCTCTTCTGTTCTTCTCTTTGATAATATAATAAATGACAACCGCGAGAATTATGACAAGGACAATGATTAGTATTGCATACTTCATATATCCGGTATTTTTTGCCTCGACAGCACCTGCCATAATATTTTCTGCTGTTCTGTCAAAAACAGTCACGATCATATCGTCCATTGAAAGATCCGAATACCAGTAATCGTCGATATAATTCCAGAAGATGTTTACCGCCTCGGAATCCATCACGGTGTCAGCTTGATTTCCGGCAACATAACACATATATCCCATATCATTGTCGGAATCCTGCTCTGCGAAATATATATATAAGAATACATTTTCCGAGGAGATATTTTCTTCGTAGTACTCATTTGCATATGCTTCCCTTGATGCATCATCGGAGTATGAAGAATCATAATCCAAAAATACCAGGTAAGGCTGCACACCCGTCTGATCGTAAAAATTCTTCAAACCGCTCGCTGTCGCAGATGTAGAATCAAACCATCCAAGCTCATCCACAACACAATTTGAATCAAATGACGGAACATTGGTTAACTTCTCTCTGACAACCGTAGAAGTATACGAACTTCCGGAACCATTTCCCGAGAAAGCCGCTACAGCTATCGCAACAAATGCTACCATAAAGCATATAAGAACCAAAGTACCGCAACCGCATCCCAATCCTCCGCCGGCACCGTAACCGAGCCCGCTTCCTCCGGCAACTGCTCTTCCTCTGCCGTAAGTAACCGGCCCTCTTCTTCCTCCGGAACTTCTGCCATATGAACCTGCACCCGGTCTGCTTCCTCCTGACGAACCGCCAACACGATGACCTCCGGAACTTCTGCCCATGGAATGACCTCCACCGGAGCGTCCGCCGCCCCCTCCTCCGGGTCTACCCATATTTTTACCCTCCTTATAAAATAGTAAAACTTTGTAAAGCTGTTTAATTAAGCCAAAGCTTATACTACGACTCAAGTTAAAAAGCGCCGAGTTTTATACCCGGCGCCCTTATATTTACCTTATCAGCCGTTGAGCTTTTTAATAATATTAGGAAGTTCTTTATCTACAATATCATTGTCAAGCTGACATGTTCCGGCATTTGCGTGTCCGCCTCCGCCGTACTCCAAACACAAATCCCCGATATTGAAATCGGATGCACGATTTATGATTGATTTACCGATCATAACTGCCGTATTCTGCTTTTTGAATCCCCAGGCGACATGCACTGAGAGTTCTGTTTCAGGATACATAGCATATATCATAAATCTGTTTCCGGCATATATTGTTTCCTCATCACGAAGATCGATTACAACAACCTTACCTTCAACTTTCGCTATTCTCTTAAGCTGCTCTTTAAACTTTTCCTGCTGGTCGAAATAAAGATCCGTTCTCTCTTTAACATCAGGCAATGCGAGTACATCTTCAATACCGTGATTTACACAATAATCAATGAGTTCCATCATAAGATCATAATTTGAAATCCTAAAATCGTGGAATCTTCCAAGTCCTGTACGGGCATCCATAATAAAATTCATAAGTACCCAACCGGTTGGATTTAATATCTCTTCCTTTGTGAAATCTGCACTATCGCCTTTATCGACAGCTGTCATTATCTCTTCCGATACTCTGGTGAATTTTGACGCGCCACCATAATAGTTGTAAACAACTCTGGCTGCACTCTTTGCCTCACCCTCAATAATAAATCGTCCCTTATAATCCTCTTCTTTCAGACGTCTAAGTTCACTTTCGTGATGATCGAATGCCAATGCAACTCTCTTATCAAAAGGAAGGTTTGTCGTGATATCGTTTGATGTCAATTCTATCTTTCCATCCTGAACATCTTTCGGATGTACAAACTTGATATCGTCTATCATATCAAGTTCTTTAAACAACATCGCACAAACCAAACCGTCAAAATCACTTCGTGTAACCAAACGTTTCTTCATATCAGCAATACCTCCTCGTATTTGTGAAACACCTAAAATGATTTTATCATAATTATCTGATTTTTAACATATTTTTTGACAGATAGTTGATTTTTTATTTCACAGTCAATACTCGTTTGCGAGTATCAAACTAATTTTTATTATGATTGAAGAAAGCCATCTCTTCCTCAAGTGTGTTGGATATATCGTTTAGACTTACCGCTTTCTCCGAAAGTCTGCTGACCGTATCGGCGAGTTCTATCATAGCCGCTCTGGTCTCCTCTGTGCTCGCAGCATTCTCCTGTGATATTGCAGAGAGAGATGTTATGGTCTCTGAGAATACTCTTGCGGCCTCATCCGATTTTGCAACATTTGTTGAGATTTCTTCTGTAACCGAAAGTGATTCATCTATATTTTTTATCATCCTGTTTACAACATCAATTGTTTTGTCGATGACTTCATTCTGTTTTACAACAATCCCCTGAACCATACCTGCATTTTCCATTGTCTGGCCGGAATCATTCGAGAGCACGCCCATGATCTCCTGTATGTTTTTCGCAGCATTTGCAGACTGATCTGCAAGATCCCTGATTTCATTTGCAACAACGGCAAATCCCTTTCCGTATTCTCCGGCTCTTGCCGCTTCTATCGACGCATTGAGAGACAAAAGATTCGTCTGAGCGGCTATCGCATCTATGATACCAACCGCATCGCTTATAGATTCAACAGCATCATTTGTCTTGTTTATAAGATCTACTATTCCATTTATAGCCTCTATCGTTTCCTCGTTTGAAGACTGAAGTTCTTTTAAGGCATCTGAACTTGTTATTGAATTGCTCTGCATATGACTGCCGAGTTCTGTCATATAATTTGTATTATCGGTAATAAGTTTTATCGCATCATTGATTTTCTCTACAGATGCAACCGCATCCTGAAGGGACTCCGCCTGTGTTGTTGCACCGTTTGCAACCTGATCAACTGCGCTGGAAACGTTTTCAGCGGTAGCAGAAATAGACTCTGCAGTAGTTGACAAATAACTTGCTGAGGCATCAATCTCATCGGAAGAATGTATTGCATGACCGATAACATCATTCAGTTTATCAGACAAATTTGTAACAGAATTTGCCATGAGTCCTAGCTCATCCGGTCTGTTTTTTACAGTTTCTTCCACCTCTATTGCAAGATCACCTGTGGAAAGCTTATTTATAGCCTTTACATTTGATATGACAGCCTTTGAAATACGAAGCGCTGCAAAAACCGATATGGTCACAAGTATTATCATGAAGGTTAAAAAGACCATAACCATAGCAAATACTCTGTGTCTTACATAGCTTGATATGTCAGTCTTTTTGAGCCCTACAAATGCCATTCCGAATCTTTCTCCATCATATTCAATCGGCTGATAAGCAACATAGTACAACTCATCGTTTATATTCACGTCGCTGTCAATGTATGTTTCACCATTTACAAAAACTGCCTGATAAATGTCATCTGCAGCCTTCGTTCCCACTGCTCCCGCAATGGATGATCTTGTTCTTGTATTTCCCGAGAAAAAGGTATAATCAAAGCCGGTAGAATCCGACAAAGTCTGCTCAAGATTTGTATTGTCTATATCCGAATCATTCTCGGTAAGTTCCAAAACTTCAGCATAAGTCTGTACAGCTGCGGTGAGGCCTCTTGTAGCTTCATGCTCCATTCCCCTGTCGAGATTGTATATCCCATATCCAAGATTTATGGCCCCAATAGATATAAGCATGAATAATACCATGCCTATCAACATAGTTTTAATAGATAATTTTACTTTCATTTAATCCCACCTCGCCTGTGAAAAAATTAACAACCCGTGCATTATACAAGCGTAAAAGCGTGCACGCAATAATCCATATTTCCTATACAGGCGAAGTTGATAAAATAAATTCAATAAATTAGAATTCTTTTTTTTCTATTATACAAACTGAAATAATTGCCGAGACAACCATAAAAATGGCTCCGATTACAAGCCCTGTCAAACCGACAATTGGCAATGGCAGATTACCGATATATGTAAATGCATCATCTATCATCTCCTCCGAGACAAACTTTGATGCGACTACTCCAATGATAACAATCACAAACATAATTCCAAAAGTCACGATTCTGCTCTGTTCCGCTCCGAATTTTATATCCACAGGTATGAAAATACTGCAAAAAACAAACATAAAGACATATCCGACAAATGCTATCGGAAGAATCTCGCTCAATTGTATTTCTTCAATGCCAAACAGGCTTCCTGCCACAGCGGTGAAAAGGCCGATTGCCATCCCCAGCGTCCCTCCTATCACACAGAGGAGATATTTTTCATAAACATATTCTCTTCTTGATATTGGCAGTGAAAAAAGATATGACAAGCCTCTATTCATGGCATCATATGCCAGTGTCGACATCATTACAGCTGCTCCCATCCATGTCATGAATGCAAGAGCAAAAGATCCCATTCCCAAAAGCATATACATAACACACAAACAAACCATGATTAATAATGTGTTTTTACGTTTCATTACAAAGCAAAAATCTTTTACAAACAAACCTTTCATAATTATTCTCCTCCCTCAGTCATCATTAGAATAAGATCATCTATCTTCCCATTCTCTATAACGATGTCCGGATAGTTTTCGATATAATACTGTTTCTGATTTGTAAGACATGCATATCCGAACTCCTCTTTTTTTGTTTGGATAATATGTGTTTTATCCACTTTTCCATATGACTCTTCAGAAAGCTTTAGCAGAGCATATTCTGAGAGCAATACATCCGTATCCTCCTTAAGAACAATACTTCCATCATTGATCAAATACAGATAATCACATAATCCTTCCAAGTCTGTCGAAATATGCGAACTTATAAGTATGCTTCTACTCTCGTCTTCCATCAGATATTCTCTGAGCAATCCAAGCAATTGATCCCTTGCCACAACATCCAAACCTGCCGTAGGCTCATCCAAGATCAAAAGTTGTGCGTTGTGACACATCGTTGATATCACCTTTAGCTTTGCACGGTTTCCGGTAGAAAGCTCACTGATTTTTTTCTCTGTCGGGATATTGAATCTGGCACAATAAGAATCGAATTTCACCCCATCAAAATCGTCAAACATAGCGCCGAGAACTTTTTTTACATCCCCCGCGTCAAACATATCGGAAAAACCGGACTCGGATAATGCCACCCCAAAATATTTTCTTATATTGGCAAATTCTTTGTCACTTCCGGTTTTTATCTCATTACCGTTGAAGGAAACAGTTCCTCCGTCAATATGGATAAGTCCTAGTAATGCTTTAAAAGTCGTGCTCTTACCTGCCCCGTTTTTCCCAATTAATCCGATTATTGTTCCCCTTGGTACATCGAGCGATACTTGCAAAGTAAAATTTTTATAATTCTTTTTAACATCCCTCATTCTAATCATAACGATCCCCCTGTTATCATCTCAAAAATTTCTCTCAGCTCATCAGTAGTTATTCCGTAGTTCTTTGCTTTTTCAAACATAGAACTCATCTCATTTTCAATTTCTCGCAACTGCTCTTCTTTCAGCATTGCCGGATTAAGTCCCATTACATATGTCCCCTTGCCATGAATCGTCGTAACCAACCCGTCGGTTTCCAACTGGTCATATGCTTTTTTTACAGTCAATGCACTGATCTTTAATGTCGCAGCCAGTGCCCTCACAGATGGAAGTGCATCATCCGGCTTTAGTTCGCCCTCCACTATCGCTTTTTTTATAGAGTCCATGATCTGTTCATAGATAGGAATTCTGGATGAACTATTCACAATAATATTCATATATACACCTCGATATAGATCTATTCGCTTGCTTCATAAACAGTGTATAACAGTATATAACTGTTGTCAACTGTTATATACTGTTTATTTTAAAAAAACAGTGGTAAACTCTGCTACCACTGTTTTCGTATCAATTCTTTATTGATTGTTATTATCTTTTGTCTGATTTTTCTATAGCTTCCCAGAGACCATTAATATATGTAACCCCAAGAGCCCTGTCATATAGTCCGTATCCCGGCATCGCTTTTTCTCCCCAGATCATTCTCCCGTGATCCGGTCTTATCGGTCCCGAAAAACCTATATCATAAAGAGCTTTTACGATCTCATACATATCAAAACTTCCGTCCGAAGAGAGATGTGCAGCCTCCTCAAAATCCGTAGGAGAATTGAACTTTAGATTTCTCACATGTGCAAAATGTATTCTGCCTTTAAGGCTTCTTATCATATCCGGAAGATCATTATCCAGATTTGTTCCGTAAGAACCTGAACAAAATGTCACTCCGTTGTGAGGATTATCAACCATCTTTGTCATTCTTAAGATGTTCTCTTTGTTTATGATTATTCTTGGCAGACCGAATACAGGCCATGCCGGATCGTCCGGATGAATTGCCATATTGATGTCATATTCATCACAAACAGGCATGATTCTCTCCAAAAAATACTTAAGATTTGAAAAAAGATCCTCATCTGTCACATTTTTGTATTCTTCGAAAAGTTCCTTTACATGGGCAAGTCTCTCCGGTTCCCATCCCGGCATAACCGTTCCGTTCATATCTCCGGAAATTGATTCAAACATCTTTTCCGGAACCAATGCATCCACCGCTTCTTGCGTGTAAGCAAGAACAGTTGAGCCATCTGCTCTCTTTCTTGCAAGTTCTGTACGTGTCCAGTCAAATACAGGCATAAAATTGTAACATACAAGATGTATATCTTCTTCGCCGAGATTTTTCAATGTCTCGATGTAATTGTCTATAAGCTTATCTCTGTTTGGTTTTCCGAGTTTTATATCCTCATGGACATTCACGCTCTCTATCCCTGAGACTTTAAGTCCGGCAGCCTCAACATTAGCCTTCATAGAGTGAATTCTCTCCCTGCTCCAGACTTCCCCCGGCATAGTGTCATAGAGCGTAGTAATCACACCTGTAACACCCGGAATCTGTCTTATCTGTTCCAATGTTACCGTGTCATAGTCCTTGCCGTACCATCGCAATGTCATTTCCATATCTGATTTCCCCCAATTGTAAAATTCCCCTACTGTAAAATCCAGTCATCGAGAGGTAACCAATACCCCTTCTCCTTAAGTTCAGCCTCAATTATATCCAGGGTTTTTTCACTGTCGGCACTTATTATATGATAATGATAACCGCTGGTTGCAGAGCTTAAAGATTTTGATTTTCCGGACTTAATTGCATCCATGAATTCCTTCGCCTGCCTGCGTGAACTGACATTTAATGGGGCCTCGAGTCTGTTGTAATATCTGTGATTTATGATTACATTTTCTGCACGTCCACCGTTGTCAACTATGACAAACAATTCATCCAAAATATCATCATCACTGTGATGACATTTTATTATACGTTTGCATTTGTCCTCAGAAGCAATAACATACCCACGGTTGGTTGAAATCACATCTACCCCATTTGCCCTGATTAGCGCAATATCAGTAACTACAACCTGGCGGCTCACCTCAAGTTTTTCAGCCAAAGCAGTACCTGATACCGGTTTGTCAGATTGTCGTATAATCTCTACTAGTTTTTTCCTTCTGGCCTGTCCGTCCATTTTACACCTCAGTCAAATTCTTCATAGAAATATCCAAAATCGGTGCTGAGTGGGTAAGGGCTCCACTTGATACATAATCAACACCACTCTCTATAATACCCGATATGTTCTCTTTTGTCACATTTCCGGAGCATTCTGTTTTTGCACGTCCTGCAATAAGCTCTACAGCCTTTTTCATTGTTTCCACATCCATATTGTCCAACATTATTATATCCGCTCCGGCCTCGCACGCTTCCCTTACCTGATCAAGCGTCTCTGTCTCAATCTCTATTTTTCTTACAAACGGTGCATATTCTTTTGCCATCTTTATCGCCTTGGTTATGGATCCGGCTGCCCCAATATGATTGTCTTTAAGGAGAATTCCGTCTGACAGATTGTATCTGTGATTCTGACCTCCTCCGCATTTTACGGCATATTTCTCAAAAATTCTCATATTCGGTGTTGTCTTTCTGGTATCGAGAAGTACTGTTTTACTGCCGGCCAAAAGCTGTGAAGTCTCATGTGTGTATGTTGCTATTCCACTCATCCTCTGCAGATAATTGAGCGCAACACGTTCACCCGAAAGAAGAACACGTATATCTCCCTTCACTTTACCCATAAGCTCACCTTTTTTTACTTCATCACCGTCTTTTACATACTTTTCTACCACCGTATTCTCATCCAGAATTTTAAATACTCTCTCATATACGTCCATACCACAGATAATGCCGTCCTGTTTGCATATAAGATCAACCTCTCCGGGCTTTCCCTCCGGCATAACTGCATTCGTGCTGACATCCTCACTTGATATATCTTCTCTTAAAGCCATTTTTATAAGCTCATCCGCATTCAAAGTCATTGTTATATTATTCATTACATTGCCTCCTTTTTCTCTCTCATCTGTCTTTCTTTTCTTATTTCCTGCACTACCATGGCATGATAATTTTCCATTATTGACGGCAAATCCTCATATCCGTCCATATTTATGAGATCTTCAAATTTTTCCGCAACCTTAAAGCTTTTTCTTTCTGCAATATCCCGAGCCGCTCTCTTTGCAAATACAAGGCTTTCCAAAAGGGAGTTGCTGGCCAGACGGTTTCGTCCGTGTACACCGTTACAGCTCGTCTCCCCAACTGCGTAGAGCTGCTCCATAGTTGTCTTTGAATCTTTGTCAACATATATTCCACCCATAAAATAATGCTGTGCGGGCACCACAGGAACCCATGTCTTAAGCGGATCATATCCGGCCTCAAGACAATGTTTATATATATTTGGAAAGTGATTGAGTATCTCTTCTTTTGGAACCGGTGAAAAATCAAGCCATACAAACTCTGTATCCTGCTCTTTCATCTTGGCCAATATCGCCTTAGTCAAAACATCTCTCGGCTGCAATTCGTCTGTAAACCGCTCTCCGTTTTTATCTCTCAATACAGCTCCTTCTCCCCTTACTGACTCCGATATGAGAAAACTTCTTTCATTGCGTCTTGTAAAAAGAGTCGTCGGATGAATCTGCACATAGTCACAGTTTTCCAGTTTTACATTGTGATACAGTGCCAAAGCAAGAGCATCCCCCGAAATATGCCTGTAATTTGTTGAATGCGGATATACTCCCCCCAGTCCTCCGCATGCAAGTACAGTTACATCAGATTGAATAGCTGTAGTTTTTCCGTCCTTGTCGCAGACCACAATACCATAGCAGACATTGTCATGGCACACCCAGTCCACCATGGTTGTGTATTCCATAAGTGAAATATTCTCTCTCTCTTTTGCTCTTGCGAGAAGCTTTCCCGTAATCTCTCTTCCTGTCACATCTGAATGAAACAGGATACGGTTATTTGAATGCGCCCCTTCCCTTGTAAAAAGATAATGTCCGTCTTTCGTGTCAAACTCCACACCATAACCCACGAGGTCGTCAATTATCTTCTGCGAACTTTTTATCATTATTTCAACCGATTCCTTACGATTTTCATAATGTCCCGCACGCATTGTATCCTCAAAATAAGAGTCATAATCCGCGTCATTTCTGAGCATACATATTCCGCCCTGAGCAAGAAAACTGTCGCTTCCGTCTAGTGCATCCTTCGATATACAAAGAATCTTCTTATCCCTCGGAAGTCTCAATGCGCAAAAAAGTCCTGCAGCTCCTGTACCTACAATAATTACATCATATCTTTTTTCCATTTTTAATCACCCCTAAACTAGTTGGCCAACTCAAGCATTTTCTTAAGAGGAACCAAAGATCTGTTCCTTTTCTCTTCTCCTACATTAACAATACCTGTTTCGTGCAAAAGACAATCTCTCACTTTTTCCAGTGTCACTTTTTTCATGTTTGGACAGATTTGTCTGTCCTGAACAATGAAAAATCTCTTATTGGGATTTTTCTTCTTAAGTTCGTACAAAACACCAAGTTCAGTTGAAATAATAAATTCTTCACTGTCGGAATTTGTAGCATAGTCGATTATTCCCGATGTGCTTCCGATGTAATCGGCTAAGCTAAGTACATCCAAGGTGCACTCCGGATGGATGAGCACCTTTGCATTCGGATGATGTTTTTTTGTCCTTTTTATGTCATCCGCTGTTATCGCTTTATGCACATGACAAAAACCGTCATTAAAAATAAAATTCTTGTCATTAACCTTTGTCGCAATATATCTTCCTAGGTTTTCATCCGGTATAAAGTATATATTTTTGTTCGGCAAAGCTTTTACAATCTTCATAGCATTTGCAGAAGTAACACACACGTCCGAATGCATCTTAAGCTCCGCGGTGGAATTGATATAACAAACTACCGCAACGTCATCGTACTCACGTCTCACAGCTTCTATCTTTTCAATCTCGGCCATATGTGCCATCGGACAATCCGCATCCGGATCCGGCATGAGCACTGTCTTGTCCGGATTTAAGATTTTGGCCGACTCACCCATAAATTTTACCCCCGCAAAAACTATAGTACTTTCTTTAAGTCCTACAGCCACCTTTGCCAGATAATAACTGTCCCCAACATAATCCGCTACTGCCTGAACATCATCATCAACGTAGTAATGCGCCAGCACAACGGCATTTTTTTGTCTTTTTAGTTCTTCAATCTCCTCTTTCAGTGAAACCATCGGTTTTCTCCTTTTTATTGCAAAGTTACTAAATATGAAAATTTCTCATTTAGTCGACAGAGAGTATAACACATGTCATTTCTACTGACAAGACAGTTGTAAAAACATTATGATATTTCTATATATTTACGCAAAAAAAAGACCGGCAACGCACGCCGATCTTAATATAGGGGAGAGTTATATGAAAAAGATTTTTGTTTTCAAAGGTTTTGCTTCCTTTGATGGTTCTTATAATACTCTCCGTTTGTGTTTTAGTTTTGTCAAAATTTTGAAGTATCTGTGAAGTTTTTCTTCAAAATCATATTATATACTTTCTGTTCTCTCCCATCCGTCTCCGGCATCAGTGCCATATCGAACGAATTTGAAATCGCACACGTCTCCGCCCTGGCAAAGCGTTTTTGTTCTGATAAAATCAGTATAGTGAAGCTCCCCATAATTGATGATATCAGCATGGCAACACATTGCCCCGAGTTTCAGAAGATCTCTTTTTCCCAGAATCTTCGCATATATGCACTCATTGCACTCAAAATGAAACTCATTTTTAGCATCATCTTTATGCCAGGTGTATCGCCAACCTGTTCCTGATTTTTTGCTGAAACCAAGCGGCACAACCTTCTTCATAAGCGGAAGAAAAAACCACTTTTTGGACAATTTCTGCATTCCGGAAGGATCCAAGAACTTCCACATTTCCTCAGAAACAATTTTGTATGCTTCCTCCTCACTCTTTCCATGTCTTTGCAACACTTCATACATAGCAATGGAAGTAAGTATCTGCGCCATATGTTCGTAATTTCCTTTGTCACAGTATTCTTTTTCTTCATCAAGAAGTTCATTCATTCTGTCGTAAATATCTCTCTGAACTGCCTTGTCAAGCGTCGGAAAAAAATTCTGATAACGACTGATTTCCACCATTTCTTTAGGTTCATAATGTCTCATTCTCTTTGTGCTCCTTTATCAGATTTGCCATACCCATAATGTAAATATTGTTTATATTCTGCATTGCCTTTGCAATCTCCTCACGGGACTCATCGGACAATACAGCATCGCCAAGCAAACGAAAATAGCTGTTAACAAGAAGATTTGCCGCAAGCGGACTGATTGGAAAATCCTTCCCTGTATATTCTTTCCAAAATTCCAGTTCGTGGCTCATTACCCCTGAAAGGAAATTGTTGTATTTCGTTCCCTCCGAACACTTGAAAAGAAGTCTAACCTCGTCTATATGCTCAAACAGATAGTCAAGTAACTTCGGCAAAGCATATTTAAACCCATCTGACATTCCAATAAAAGCTTGATCAGTCGGAAGTGCTTCCACACTGTCTCCTATTTCAGTAATGAGAGCAATGATTCCATCTGCGGTCTCTTTTACAAGGGCATCAAACAAATCTTCTTTCTTCTTATAATATCCGTAAAATGCACCGCTGGTGAATCCGGATTCCGCTACAATTTTGCGAAGTGAGGCAGACTTGAAACCGTCCCTCAAAAAGTGTTGCATCGCAACCTGCTGTATTTTTTCCTGTGTCGGTGTAACCATTTGTATCCTTCCTAAAAAAACATATAACAGTGTTATATAACACTGTTATATGATATCTTATATTTAGAAATTGTCAAGTCCTACACACGCATTTCCCTCCCCCTAATAGATACAAAATAGGCATCATACCAAAGCAGAAAAACATATACACACCATATTTGACGCCAACAATCACACCTTCCGGATTCATGATTATCCAGCATTCTTATTAACATTTTGCTGTTGAAGAAGCTTTTTGCTGTTGTACTTTCAAAACATTCTTTTATTCTCAGGTAGTATTGCTCCTCTTTTATCCATTCTCTGATTGGAACAGGAAAACCTCGCTTTGTCCTACCTGCAGATTCTCCGCCTACAACAGATTCTGCACATTTTCTGAATGCAATCTTTGTCTCCTTTTTATTTGCCCGATATGTTGAAGGCAACCGCTGTGCAACCTCAAATACCTCTTTATCAAGAAACGGTACCCTCACCTCCAAGCTGTTTGCCATACTCATTTTGTCAGCTTTAAGTAAAATGTCTCCAACAAGCCACTGATTTAGATCCGTCATCTGCATATATGTGACATCATCTATCGAAGATTCGTCTTCCTGTGCTTTATTGAGCTTGTTTTCACCGCGTTGTCCTATATAATCCTTCAGAAGCTTCTTTTTTTCATTTTCTGTGAACAGACTTGTCGGCCCTATATATCTTTCTTTTATGGATTTTGCATTTCTTACTATAAAATTTCTTCCTGGCATTGCCGGAAGCAGTTCCGCCACTGCCCCCAGTCCTCTCCTTATAAAAGGTGAAAGGCTGTTATATCCTTTACACATGAATGGTTCTTTGTAAATATTGTATCCGCCAAACAGTTCATCTGCTCCTTCACCGGACAGACACACCTTGACATACTTTGCGGCCTCCTTATCCAGAAAATACAAAGCGACACCGGCAGCATCCGCCAACGGTTCATCCATATAATACTGAATATCCTCAACCTTATCGAAAAACTCCTCCTTGCTTAGAATTCTGGAATAATTCTTTAAATGCTTCATTTTGGCGAAATCCGCTACCATATATGATTCATCATATTTTTTGTCCTCATAACCCAATGTGAAGGTTTTGTCTACGTCGGATACAGTCGACAGATATGCTGAATCCACTCCTGAAGACAGGAAACTCCCGACCTCAACATCGCTGATTTTATGAGCTTTCACAGAATCATTCATCGCCTCATTAATCTCACCGGCAAATGTCTCCAGTGATGTTTTTTGATCTGCATCATATTCAGGATGCCAATATGAAACCAGTTCCATTCCATCTTTTCGTCTGATCAGATAACAGGCCGGCGGCAATTTATAGACATTTTCAAAAAAGGTCTCCTCACCCGGTGAATACTGATAAGAAAGATATAACTCAAACTGCTTTCTGTTTAATACTTTTTCAAAGCAAGGGTGTTCAAGAAAGCTTTTTATCTCACTAGCAAACAGAAAACAGTTTTCCCTCTTGTAATAATAAAACGGTTTAACACCAAAATAATCTCTTGCGCAGTACAATTCTTTTTTTCTCTTGTCCCATATTGCAAAGGCAAACATCCCGCGAAGATTTTTCGGTAATTCATATCCCCATTCCTCATATCCATGAAGTAAAACCTCCGTGTCTGACTGTGTTCTAAAATTATGTCCTTTTAAGATCAGATAATCTCTCAGTTCTCTGTAGTTGTATATCTCTCCATTAAAAACGCACACGAGGGATTCGTCTTCATTTTTCATAGGTTGCTCTCCCCCGTCTATATCAATGATGGATAATCTCCTGTGCCCCAACGCTATGTCCGAATCATAATAAATACCGCTTCCATCCGGGCCGCGATGAGCAATCCTCTCCATCATTTTTTCGAGGATGGCAACTTTATACATCTTATTGCTATCTTGAGTAAATCCAACAATTCCACACATAAAAAGCACCTCCTTTTATCCATATATTAATGATAAAAAAGAGGTGCATCCGTTTTTTTTCATTTTTGCATCAAAACTGCATCATCTGTATTTTTTCTCATTCGACATATTCTTCAGCCTCATACTCATTGTTTTCTTCCATTTCGTATTGATATGCCGGTGCTATGGAAAAACCTGAATACCCAATGGAGATATTTAGATAAACATCACCGTATGAAGTATTTGCAGTATATACTCTTTCGTTTCTGTCGTATAAAGTGTCTTCGTATTCGTATGATGTTATATTTACTCCTATTGAGTCGCTGAAGGTATCTACCAGTTCTTTGTGAAGTGCTATAAGCGATTGTTCATCCGACGGATAAATATTCTCCTCGGTCAAGTAACCGATACTGATTATGCCTCCGGTACTGTCATCAATAAGTACATGCAAAAAGTGCTGATTCGGCTCAATTGAGTCTAATGAAATCACCCAATAAGTCCCGGTATTTGTATAATCCGTGTTGCTGTACTGACGAAAAGCAAGGCTGTCTCTTATTTCAAATTCATTTAGTTCTTCCGAAATAAGCCCCTTTTTTATATATGGGGAAATAGCTTCTTTTATCACTGCCGGAAGATCATCTGTCTTAAAATTCATCTCATCTTCCGTTGCATCAATTGTTATTCCGTTATTCAGGAGATAAAGCATATCCGCACTGTTCAGATTGTTATCAAACTCAATAGCCTTTATTTCCGAATAATAAACCTTTTCATCGGTAATTTTATCTGCTGTTCTCAGGACAATCACCGGAAGAAATGCACATATCACAAGGATTATCACCATAAATGCAACGATGCTAGCACTTGATCTGTTCTTCATCATGCATCCCCCTCCTGAAGTTCTCCGAAAAGTCGTACTACCACACGACTTCCCTGTCCCGGTTTACTTTTAAATTCCATGCTGCCTTTGTGTAATTCCACTATCCTGCTGCACAGAGTAAGTCCCAATCCAACTCCTCCCTGGGATCTCGAACGGGATTTGTCCACTCGGTAAAAAGCTTCTGTTATCTTGGACAATTCCTCTTTTTCCATTCCATATCCCGTGTCTGTAACAGTAAACTGACAGCCACCTTCGATACCGATTCCGGAAACTTTTACCCTTCCTTCCTCAGGCGTCGCTTTTATGGCATTATCAATCAGATTATAAAGAAGAGATTTTGTAAGATCGGGTTCAATCGCAACATTTACTCTGTCACTTTCCACTTTTAATTCGATTTTTTTCTTTACAGCCAACGGATATGTAGCAACATACACCTGCTCCATTAGGGTTCTTATGTTGGTTTCTCTTAGTGTAAATGTATCCTTGTCCATAAGCAGCAAATCCAACATCTTATAGGAGAGTTTTTCAAGGCGCTGGCCTTCGGAGTAGATATAATTGGCTGCCATCATCCTCTCGTCTTCCTCGAGGTTGCACTGCCTTATAAGATCGGCATATCCGATAATGGAAGTGAGCGGTGTTTTTAGTTCGTGGGCTACTGCTCCCATAAAATTTTCTTTTCGCTCCACATCTTCCTCCAGGCATTTGATATTATCCTCAAGCTGATCTGCCATAGCATCGAAGTCTCTTGATAGCTGTTCAAATTCATCTCCGGTTCTTAGCGACGTCCTCATAGATAAATTGCCGCCTGCAATCTCTCTCGCTGCTTCCGTAAGTTTTTGCAGACGTTTTGTTAGCAGATTTGCGCATACCACCGCAACTAAAATACCAACAGCGACAACTACAATATATATTACAAAAAATATTCTTAACTGATTGTCCCTATTAATATAGGCAGACGAGAGATCAAATGAAGCTTTTAGACTCAATATATCATTATCTGTCTCAAGCTCGCTACACAAAAGAAGACGTCTCTTCTCCCCTTCATTTATGAGAACATAACCGTAGGTTCCTTGATCTTCAACCTGCAAATCATATGAAAGCAGATTTTGATCTCCCTTTTGCAATATGACACCATCTGATTTTTCTAAGGAAACAGCTTGCCAATGCGCCATATTTCTTTCGGACATCTGCTCAATAAGCTCATTCATCTTCTCATCCGAATCGAAGGAGCTGAAATAGTTTACCATTATAAGATTATTATGGAGGGTTTCGTATTCGTTAATGATTGCTGACTGTTCCTCTTTTAAGAGTGAATAAAATGCCGATGAAATAAGTAATGTTCCACCCACACCAAACGCAATAGATATTAACAATGCAAAAGATATGATGAGTCTCAAACGAAAATTCACGGGCTCACCACCAATCTATATCCAACTGTATAGACAGCTTTGATTTTGTCAGACCAGTCAAGCTTCTTTTTTAGCCTCTGAACATGTAACTCAACAGTTCTTGTGCTTTCCGGATAATCTCCGCCCCAGACATTTTCATATATTGTCTGCTTGTACAGGACAATTCCCGGATTTCGTGCAAACATAAGAAGAAGGTCGTACTCCTTTTTGGTGAGAATAATCTCCTCCCCGCTTTTTTCTACTGTCATGGCAGAGGTGTTTATTTCAAGATCGTCTATTGTTATGATATCCTGCAGTTTTCCATGCCTGCGCAAAATGCCCTCAACTCTTGCAGACACCTCAAGCATCTCAAAAGGCTTTACTATATAATCTTCTGCCCCCAGATGAAGTCCTTTTAACTTGTCATTCAACGAGGTTTTTGCGGTAAGAAAAACAACGGGTATATTGAAATCTTTTATATATTCCATCAGCTCAAATCCATCGATTCCCGGCATCATAACATCCAGTAGAATGAGATCAAACGGTTGTTTTTCAACTTCCTCAATCGCCGAATTGCCATCGTAAACACAAACACAGTGATAGCCCGCTTTAGACATGCCCATTTTCAGTAAATCAGCAATCGGTTTTTCGTCGTCTGCAATGAGTATATTTATCATGACAGTTTCCTCTTGAAATCAACTTGTTTACAATAATAGTAAATCATAATTGCATCTAAAATGCATCATAAGGAAGTTTTTTCCCACTTGAAGCATGTCTGATTAGAAGTTTTCCCCTGAAAATATTATATCTTTCAACATTTCCATCCTCTCCATATACCGGCAGAGCAAACCTCGTATCATAACGATACCATCCATTTTTTGCATATCTTCCATGCTTAGGCTTACGATTTTCTTCAAAAATACCATCAGTAGCTATCTCAATCATTTCAGAGTTCTTTAATTATTTTGGCTATGTCCATATACATTCACCTCGCATTGCGTTTTTGTTTTGAGAATACCATGCCCTCGTACACTTCGCAATGCGTGGTTTATTATAATTTGTAACAATAAATACATCTGTCTTAATATTTTACTCTACTTCATATGCACTATATTCATAATCAAACTCATATCCAAGTTTTTCTGCCAAACGAACTGAATTCATATTTTGTGCATCCCAGCTTGGGTACAACCCTTCATCCAAACATTTAAGTATCAAAGCAGCACATGATACCAAGGCAAGTCCTTTTCTTCGTTCCTCCTTCAATGTATCAACCTCAATCTCAATTCCCTCTTTATATCTGGAAAATGACGATGCTCCCGCAACTACTCTTCCATCCTTTAAAATCGCCAT
>JAILHT010000153.1 GCA_024695665.1 Lachnospiraceae bacterium | reverse complement strand
CAGTAGAAGCTTTGCGCGAATTTGGCGCCAACACGGACGAAGCTATAGCCAGATGTGCGAACAAGGAAGATTTGTATCTCAAACTGGTGAAGAGAGTTCCGGGGGATAAAGGATTTGACAAATTGAAGGATGCCATAGCATCAAAAGATTTGGAGAGCGCCTTTGAAGCAGCCCATGCGCTTAAAGGTATTCTTGCAAATCTTTCTCTCACACCGTTACTTGAACCGGCAGTGGAGATTACAGAGAAGACCAGAGCAAGGGAGGATGCGGATTACACACCACTCCTTGACGAACTTTTAGACATGAGAGAGGAACTTGAAAAAATATGCGCTGAATAAAAAGTGCTTTCATACAAAAAAGAACGCATAAATATGCAAAATTATTTCTTTACGAAAGTTTGTGAATGTGGTACTTTATTCATAGTTATGTAAATTTTTTTGTTGGGTGACGAATGTGGAATACTTAAAAATATACCAACTGGATTTGATGCTGGTACTGATAGGTGTGTGCGGTGTACTTGCTATGATGGCAAGTCTTACAAAGTCTATCACGGAAAAAAGAAAGATGATACTTTGCACGATAGAATTGTCGGCGATGTTTCTTCTTATATTTGACAGGTTTGCATATATATACAGAGGCAATGTGAGTGACATTGGCTGGTGGATGGTGAGAATCAGCAATTTCATGGTTTACTTCTTCAGCCTGTTTATATTGCATGCATTTAACCTGTATCTTATCGATCTCTTCAGAAATGAGGGTAAGTTCGAAAAAACCCCGAAGAGGCTGTTTGCCTGTGAGATACTGTTTCTTATAGGAATGATAGTGCTCTTTGTCGGACAGTATTTTGGGATTTATTATACTTTTGATGAGACGAATCATTATATGAGATCCTGGGGATATATGATAAGTTATCTGTTCCCTTTGCTCATCACAATCATGCATGTGACAATAGTTATAGAATACAATCATATATTCAGCAGAAGAATAAGAAAATCTCTTCTCGCGTTTATGATTGTGCCTTATATTGCGACCGGAGTGCAGATTTTTGCGTACGGCCTGTCACTTACCAATATAACAATGGTAGGAATGGCCATACTCTTGTATGTTTATGCTCATCTTGATATCGATGATGCTGTTGATCATGCGAACAAGATAGAGATCGAGATGTTGAAGGACGAACAGAAAAAGATACATCGTTTGTTCGAACAGACAGCCGAAGCATTGGCAAATGCAATCGATGCAAAAGACAAATATACACACGGACATTCTACTCGTGTCGCCGAGTACTCGGAGAGAATTGCGAGAATAGCAGGAAAGACCGAGAAAGAGTGTGAGGAGGTTTATTTTGCCGGCCTTCTTCACGACGTTGGAAAAATCGGTATATCTGATGCGATAATAAACAAACAGGGAAAACTAACCGATGAGGAGTACAATGCAATAAAACAGCACCCTGTTATCGGAAAACAGATATTGCGCAGTATCGAGCAGACACCGTATCTCAGTATCGGAGCAAACTATCATCATGAGAGATACGACGGAAGGGGATATCCTGAAGGACTTAAAGGCGAGGACATTCCTGAGATTGCAAGAATAATTGCAGTTGCTGACGCATATGACGCCATGACTTCAAAGAGAAGTTACAGATACCCTATCCCACAGCAGCATGTGCGAGAGGAGATTGTAAAGGGAATCGGAATACAGTTCGATCCGAAGTTTGCAAAAATCATGCTCAGTCTTATAGATATGGATGTAGACTATCAGATGAAGGAATCTGAGTCCGTCGAGGAGTTCCAGGGAAAGAGAGAACTTCATTTCGAGGAGTACGGTTCGGGATACTCAAATGGTGTGCTCATAAACGAACACATGACGGAGATTTTCTTCAGGAGCAGAGCGGATTCGGATGCAGATCCGGAGTCGGCTATTCCTACATTACTGTTGTTTGATGCGCTGGATGAGAGAGTTCATATAAACGATCCTAAAAAGGATGATGTATGTTACTTTGAATATGGAAAGATAAGACTTGACGGAAGGACAGTTTGTCTTGGCGCAAGAAAGATGCAGACGAAGACCTACAACAGCGACAATCTCGCACCTATAATGAAGGATGACGATCACGGAAGAGATTACAAGATTTACGCTGTAAGAATAAAAGATCATATGCTTGTAAAGGTTGTCACAAAGACCGTGACCAGGGAGACGATAATAGCGCTCCCGGACAGCACGAGGTTTGTCGATATCGCAGTTACCGGTGAAAAGTGTACAATAAGCAGATTCGACACAAACAAGTCGGATAATGTTATCCCTGAGGGATACATCCCTAGAATTGCGGAGGAAATCAGTTTTATAAAGGATATGCCTGTCGGAGATGTGCCTAATGTTCAGATTGACGGATGGTGTAAGGACAATTCACAGGGAATAGAAATAACCGACGGAATGAAGATATCCTTCCACACGAAGAGCCTGCCTACTGCGAGACTGGTATGGCATTGCCCGTATGTGAGAATTTTTGCATCGGAGGACGGAAAAGTGAACGGAGAGGGCTACAAGGATTTTATACTTGTCAGACTTGACGGAGAGAACTGGGAGTCCGACGTGAAGGCCGAGAACAAGATATTTGTCAACCAGACCAATGATTTTAAAGGTTGGGAATACTGGAAAGAGAAGAACAAGGAAGGAATGGACTGCGTTGTCGAGCTTCATTATAAGAGCAACAAGGTCACCGTAAGTTCTGAGAATCTCGGAGTGATTATAAAAAGCGAGACTATAATAAATGATAAGAGTGAAAAACTCTATGCAGCGCTCACCGGAGACCAGGTTGCGCTTACGGATATCAGAATAACGCGTTGAAACTTTGATGCTTGACAGCATTAAATTGAGAATGTATTATTATTCAAGAAACAAGGGTGTTCTTACAAGGTAAGAGCGCCCTATTTTAAAATCACAGGAGGAATTATTATGAAAAAGAAAGTGTTAAGCCTTATGCTTATCGCTTCTATGACAGCAGGACTTCTTGCAGGTTGTGCTTCATCAAGCAGCGATTCATCAAGCAGCGACAGCGCATCAAGTGACTCAGCTGAGGCAGTTGACGGGGAAGTATTCAAAATCGGTGGTATCGGACCTGTAACCGGAGCAGCAGCTATATACGGAACAGCCGTAAGAAATGCAGAGCAGATCGCAGTTGACGAGATCAACGAGAACGGTGGAATCAACGGATATCAGGTAGCTCTTCAGTTTGAGGACGACGAGCATGATGCTGAGAAATCAGTAAACGCTTACAACTCACTCAAGGACTGGGGAATGCAGATACTTGCGGGAACAGTTACAACAACACCTTGTATCGCAGTTGCAGATAAGACAGCAGAGGACGGAATCTTCCAGATCACACCTTCAGCTTCATCTACAGATGTTATAAAGAATGACAACGTATTCCAGGTTTGCTTTACCGACCCTAACCAGGGAACAGCTTCAGCACAGTATATCGCTGAAAAAGGACTCGGAACAAAGATCGCTGTTATCTATGACAGCTCAGATGTATATTCATCGGGAATTTATGCAAAGTTTAAGACAGAGGCAGAGGCACAGGGACTTGAGATAGTTTCCGAGACAGCCTTCACTGCTGATTCAAACACAGACTTCTCTGTACAGCTTCAGTCAGCTAAGGACGCAGGAGCAGATCTTCTCTTCCTTCCGTTCTATTATCAGCAGGCAGCAATCGTACTTAAGCAGGCAAATGATATGGGATATGAGCCAACATTCTTCGGTGTAGATGGAATGGACGGAATCTTAACCCTTGAGAACTTCGATACTTCTCTCGCAGAGGGAGTAATGCTCCTCACACCGTTTGCAGCAGATGCGACAGATGACCTTACCACAGCTTTTGTTTCTAAATACACAGAGCTCTACGGAGAGACACCAAACCAGTTCGCAGCAGATGCATATGATGCAATCTATATCATCAAGGCAGCAGCAGAGGCAGCAGGCATTGATCCTACTATGAGTGCAGCAGACATCGGAACAGCATTGAAGGAAGCAATGGTATCTGTAACATATGACGGTCTCACAGGGACAGGAATGAAATGGGAAGCTACCGGAGAGGTAAACAAAGACCCTAAGGGTGTTGTTATCCAGGATGGTGTTTACGTTTCAATCGACTAAAAATAAGATAAATTTATAGTGAATGAACCATTGATTTATGGTATATTGCTATATGTGAAAATTCATTGGAAAGACCCAAGCTTTTGAGGGTCTTTCCTTGATTTTCAAAGAGAATGGATTTGTGTGTCAAAAGCTTTCAGGTTTAGAGAATCTGAGATTTTTTGACACATAAATCATTATTCTGTGAATATAATCAGGGAGACACGGAGGTAAGAAGATGAGTTTTGTTTTGTATCTGATAAACGGTATAAGCCTCGGAAGCGTTTATGCAATCATAGCGCTCGGCTATACAATGGTTTACGGAATCGCAAAGATGTTGAACTTTGCGCATGGTGACGTAATTATGATAGGAAGCTATGTTTCCTTCATCACATTCAGTCAGATGGGTGTAAACCCTATAGTGTCGGTTGTCATGTCTATGGTGGTCTGCACTTTGCTTGGTGTCGTCATCGAGAGAGTGGCATACAAACCTTTGAGAAAAGCAACGTCACCGCTCGCGGTACTCATTACAGCAATAGGTGTGAGTTACTTTTTGCAGAATGCGGCTCTTCTTATATTCGGCGCAAACCCTGTATCTTTCACATCCGTTGTTACACTCTCACCGCTCAAACTTGCGGGTGGAGATCTTGTTATATCAGGAACAACGATAGTGACTATCGTTCTCTGTCTCATAATTATGGGATGTCTTATGATATTTATAAAGAAGACAAAAGCCGGACAGGCTATGCTTGCGGTATCTGAGGATAAGGATGCTGCACAGCTCATGGGAATAAATGTAAATGCGACCATAGCCCTCACTTTCGCTATAGGTTCGGGACTTGCGGCTATAGCCGGTGTACTTCTCTGCTCGGCATATCCGACACTCACTCCTTACACAGGATCTATGCCGGGTATAAAAGCGTTCACAGCAGCGGTATTTGGAGGAATCGGATCGATCCCCGGAGCACTCATTGGAGGAATTCTTCTCGGTGTGATCGAGATATTGGGAAGAGCATATATTTCTTCACAGCTTTCCGATGCGATAGTTTTTGCGGTACTCATAGTTGTCCTTCTCGTAAAACCGAGCGGTATTTTGGGCAAGCCTATGAGAGAGAAAGTGTAGGTGATGGATATGTTCAAGAAGAATTTAAAGAAAAACAATGTATTTGTCACTTATGCGATAGTTGTAGTCGCTTATATAGTGGTTGAGGCACTTCTTTTGACCGGAAATATGTCCTCTCTTATGCAGGGACTTCTGGTTCCGCTCTGTACATATTCACTTTGCGCGGTTGGTTTGAACCTCTGCGTAGGATATCTCGGAGAGCTTTCGCTCGGTCATGCGGGATTTATGTGTATAGGAGCATTTTCGAGCGCATTTTTTTCCGTTGTTATGCAGGATGCGATAACAAATTCAATCGTAAGATTTATAATAGCGCTCATTATAGGAACAGCTTTTGCGGCACTTTTCGGATTCCTTATAGCTATCCCTGTTTTGAGACTAAACGGAGATTATCTTGCAATAGTTACACTTGCTTTCGGTGAGATTATAAAGAACGTTGTGAACGTCCTCTATATCGGATATGACAGCACCGGATGGCATATATCAATATCCAGCCAGCAGGCGCTGGGTTTGGCCGAAGATGGAACAATGGTTATAAACGGAGCTCAGGGAATCACCGGAACCCCGCATGACAGCAGTTTTACCATCGGTGTCATCCTTATCATCATAGCGCTTATAATTGTGCACAACCTCACGAACTCGAGAACCGGACGTGCGGTAATGTCGATCAGAGACAATCAGATTGCTGCCGAGTCAGTCGGAATAAATGTAAAAAAATACAAGCTTTTGGCTTTCACAATCTCCGCAGCTATAGCGGGAAGCGCAGGTGTGCTCTATGCTCACAACCTCTCAACACTCACGGCACTTCCGAAGAACTTCGGATACAACATGTCGATCATGATCCTCGTGTTTGTAGTTCTCGGTGGAATCGGAAACTTCAGAGGTTCTGTCATAGCAGCATGTATCCTCACTCTGCTCCCTGAGCTTCTCAGAGGATTGTCGGACTATCGTATGCTTATATACGCAATCGTGCTCATAGCAATGATGCTTTTCAACTGGGCACCGGCTGCCATAGTATGGCGTCAGAAGCTTAAAGCAAAGTTCAAAAAAACCGGGGAGGAGGCATAAATTATGGCATTGTTAAGCGTAAAAGGCCTTGGAATCTCCTTCGGAGGACTTAGGGCGGTAGACAAATTCAATATAAATATCGAAAAAGGTCAGCTCTACGGGTTGATAGGACCTAACGGAGCCGGAAAAACAACAGTTTTCAACATGCTTACAGGCGTGTACAAGCCGACCGACGGAACTATTATGTTGGACGGAAAAGATATAACAGGCAAGACAAACATAGAGATAAATAGGGAAGGTATAGCGAGAACATTTCAGAATATCCGTCTTTTTAAAGAGCAGACAGTTCTTGACAATGTAAAAATCGGCCTTCACAACAGATACAAGTATTCCACTCTGGACGGTATTTTGAGAACACCGAAATACCACAGAGTTGAGAAGGAAATGGACGAAAAAGCCATCGAGCTTCTCAAAGTTTTTGACCTTGATAACGAGGCGAATGTTCTCTCATCAAATCTTCCTTACGGAAAACAGAGAAAACTTGAGATTGCGAGAGCGCTTGCCACAGATCCTGTGCTTCTTCTTTTGGACGAGCCGGCAGCCGGTATGAATCCGAAGGAGACAGAGGAACTTATGGAGACCATAAGATTTGTCCGAGACAATTTTGACATGACGGTTCTTTTAATCGAGCATGACATGAAACTTGTGTCCGGAATATGCGAGGAACTCACCGTTCTAAACTTCGGCGAGGTGCTTGCGGCCGGAAAGACAACCGATGTATTGAACAACCCGGAAGTTATAAAGGCTTATATCGGAGAGTAGGAGGAAGAAGTCATGGCAATGCTTGAAATAGAAAATATAGAAGTATTCTACGGAGTTATACAGGCTATAAAAGGGATTTCCTTTCAGGTAAACGAGGGGGAGGTCATCGCTCTTATAGGTGCGAACGGAGCCGGAAAGACAACCACTCTTCAGACGATAACGGGAATGATATCACCCAAAAAGGGTTCGGTTATTTTTAACGGAACGGACATAACAAAGATTCCGGGACACAAGATTGTAGGTATGGGAATGGCCCACGTGCCTGAGGGAAGAAGAGTTTTTTCCCAGCTTTCCGTACTCGAAAACTTAAAGATGGGTGCTTATACCAGAAAAGACAAGACCGAGATAGAGGAGACGCTTGCGACTGTTTACAAGAGTTTCCCACGTCTTGAGGAGAGAAAAAACCAGCCGGCCGGAACTCTTTCCGGAGGAGAGCAGCAGATGCTCGCTATGGGAAGAGCGCTCATGTCGAGACCAAAACTTATATGTATGGATGAGCCTTCAATGGGACTCTCGCCTATTCTGGTGGATGAGATTTTCAATATCATAACTGAGATATCAAAGGCCGGAACGACAGTCCTTCTCGTTGAGCAGAACGCAAAGAAAGCGCTTTCCATAGCGGACAGGGCATACGTGCTTGAGACGGGAAATATTGTACTTAGCGGAGATGCAAAAGAACTTATGAACAACGAGCAGATAAAGAAAGCTTATCTGGGCGAATAAATACCGGGGAGGGTTATATAATGGAAAAGACAGTTATAACCATCGCAAGAGGTTACGGAAGCGGAGGCAGAACACTCGGAATGAAACTTGCCGAGAAGATGGGCATTCCGTTTTATGACAGAGATTTGATAAGAATGGCATCCGAGGAGAGCGGAATTAGCGAGGAGCTCTTCGGAAGAACGGATGAGAAATTGAAAAGACCTTCATTGTTCAGAATTGCAAAAAAGCATTACAGCGGTGAACTTTTGCCACCGAGGGATGCGGATTTTACATCTGACGAGAATCTATTCAACTATCAGGCAAAGATAATAAGAGACCTCGCCGATTCTGAGAGCTGTGTAATCATAGGACGCTGCGCCGACTATGTGCTTGAGGATTTTGACAATGTCATAAAGCTTTATTTTTATGCACCTGAGAAGGATTGCATAAAGAGGGTTATCGACATGTACGGCGGAAGCGAGGCCGACGCTGTGAAGAAGATTCATCACCATGACAAATACAGAGCCGATTATTACAAATATTATACGGGCAGGGACTGGAACGATGCCAGAAACTATGACTTCTGCCTGAACACGGCTTC
>JAILHT010000074.1 GCA_024695665.1 Lachnospiraceae bacterium | reverse complement strand
AAAGAATGCCCAAATACATAAGCTTGATATGTTCATCGTTGAGAGGGTATGTTCAGATATCGGTGAGCGCAAGAGAAGGGGAGTTCCGTATGTGCCGGTATCGGTAAATTTTTCAAGGCTTGATTTTGAAATGTGTAATGTTCTTGAAATCGTTGAAAAAGCGGTCAAAAAGAACGATATAGCCAGAAATTTTATAAGGATAGAGATCACCGAGAGCATGGTGCTTGACGATGTTGACCTTATGTCAGCTGCAGTCAGATCTTTCAGAAAAAAAGGATATGAGGTTTGGATGGATGACTTCGGAAGCGGATATTCCAGCCTCTCTGTGCTTAAAGACTGGGATTTTGATCTGATAAAGTATGATATGTTTTTTCTTTCAACGTTATCATCAAAGTCGAAACATATTATGAATTCCATGGTGAGCATGGCAAAGAATATCAATTTTATGACTCTTGCCGAAGGCGTGGAAGAGAAAGAGCAGGTCGATTTTCTTCGTGACATAGGAGTTGAAAAACTGCAGGGATATTACTACGGTAAGCCGATGCCGTTGGAGGATTTCTTTGACAATATAAAGGCACGAAATATAGGTGTCGAGAAAAGAGAATGGAAAGAGTACTATGATGCGGCAAGTTGTGCGGCAAGATATTCGGAGAATCCGTTGGAGATTATCGAAGATACGGGAGAACAGATAAAGACGCTCTTTATGAATGAACCATATAAGAAGGAAATCAAAATAGACAGTTACGATCTTGATGAGGTAGACGATCTTATATATAAAATAAAATCTCCACTTGTAAAGAAATACAATATGTTCGCGGAAAAGATTGAGAATAGCAATGATTATGAGACTTTTTATTATACTTATCAGGGGGATTTGCTAAGGTTTACCGGAAAGACACTTGCAAAAAAAGATGATAGATATATACTTTCCGGATCCATAAGAAATATTTCAGAGGATAGAGATGCTTTAAAGAATTATAATATTGATATAAAATTAAACGAATTGAGCAATCTTTTTGAGGCAGTTCTCGAATTGGATTTGGACGCAAATACGTTTCAGACAATTTTGGGACACTTCTCTTATGATATCAATTATGACAGCAGTCTTATGTCAAATGAGGAAGCAATAGAATTGTTTACCCAAAAATTCATATATCCCGGTGAGTTTGACAGATACATGAAGTATATGAATCTGAATACATTGGCTGAGCGCATCGATAAGGTCGGAAACGGGTATTTGTCCGATTTGTTCAGAATAAAGGCTAAAAACGGAAAGTACGAGTGGAAAGAGGTTTTAGTTATGATGTTGGCTGGGTCAAGGGCCAAAAAGTTTCTTTATTGTATAAGAGAATTGGATGATAAATGCGTTAAAGTGTTTGATAAGTATAAAGTGTTTGATAAGATTGATGGAAGTGAATAATAAAGAAGGGACTATAAAAAGTCCCTTCTTTTATTACGGTAATATCAGATAATTGTTTCTTCCCGATTCCTTTACCTTGTAGAGCGCCTGGTCTGCGAAGTGAAGGAATTTTTCGTATCCGCCCACAGAATTTATATCTCCGTAAAAGGCACCGTGGGAGACGGTTATTCGATCTGATATCTGGGAGAACTCATGTGGGATTGCAAGCTCCTGCAAGGTTTGTTTTATTTTTTCTGCTGTATCATGAACAATATCCCTTGAGACATTGTGATAGATAATGACGAATTCATCGCCACCGAATCTTGCACAATATATATTATCATTATCCTTTGTGCACTCGGTCAAAACATTTGCGACACTCTGAATACAGACATCACCCTCCTGATGGCCGTAGTTGTCATTGTATTGTTTGAAAAAATCTATATCGATAACACTGACGGCAAAAATATCATGGTCATTATTGCGGAAAATCTGGCCAACATGTCTTGTGAGACCAAGCCTGTTTGGGATATTTGTAAGTGTATCGGTTTCTGCTTCCCTTCGAAGTGCTTCAGTCTGCTTTAGATTTGATACCATGTTATTGATGCCCTGGGCAAGTGTGCTGAATTCATCTTCATATTTAAAATCTAAAGGTTCGCTTGGAAGGTGGTCCAGATCAATCTCTTTTATGTAATATGTACTCTTATTTATGTTGGCTATGATTCGTTGGATTATCAGATTTACAAGTAAAAATGATATTATGAACAAAATAACAAGCACATAGACAAGAAGCCTTGACCAAAAGTTTGCCCGATTTTGAAGAGCAGTGACACTTCGTCCTACAACCGTAGCACCGATGACACAGCCGTTTTCATCCATGATAGTAGAGTAGGCACAGAAAATCATGCCTCCTGCAACATTTGCGACTCCGGAATATTTTCCTTTTCTGTCAAGAACATCGGATACATCCTTTGACATGTAGGTTCCAACGATGGATTGCTTTGTCGGACTCAATGTGGAGCCTGCAACACGAAGGAAATGTCCTTCATAATAACCTTCGCTGGTATCATCGCCCTCGACATATCCAAGCTCTGTAGAGTTATCAATTTTAAAGACATAGCAGAATGTGCCTGTTTTGTCTTCAAAAGTTGTAAAAAGATCTATATTTGCCGTCTCTTTTGTGCCGTCACCAAGACATGTATTTCCTTTGTAAAGAAAACCGTCATCCGATAAAGACCATGCTCCCCTATCTATGCCCTCCTCAAGAAACATAAGGTCTTTTGTGAGCTGCTCCGTGTAAATCTGATTCTGCATCATCGCCATGGAATCTTTTGCGGCTCTGTATGCAAAACTTGTTATGAGTATTGCGGTGACAAGCATAACTATTGTAGTATGGAAACGCAATGATTTAAATTTACGCATAATACCTCCCCATAAAAGTATTAGGATAGTACGATTATACCATTATTATAGGAAAAAAGTATTACAAATATATAATTTTTAGAAAAAAAAGTGAGGATAATATAATATGGAGGATTTACTTTTCAGCCTGAATGTCACGGTTCCGATATTCATGCTGATGGTAGTGGGATATTTTTTGAAACAGATCAAAGCTATAGATGAAGGCTTTGCGAATAAACTGAACAATTTTGTCTTTAAGGTAGCCTTGCCGTGCCTTCTTTTTGCGGATTTGGCTACCGTAGATTTTGCGGAGGCATGGAATTTCAAATTTGTGATGTTCTGCTTTGGTGTCACATTTGTCAGTATTCTCTTTGTTATAATCATTTCTATGTTCATAAAAGAAAAGAGCCAGAGAGGGGAGTTTATACAGGCATCCTACAGATCCTCGGCTGCACTTTTGGGATTGGCTTTCATACAGAATATATATGGAAGCACAGGGCTTGGACCGCTTATGATAGTGGCATCTGTCCCGCTTTACAATATATGTGCCGTAACGGTTTTGACTCTTTTTGCGCCGGGGCGGGATGAGAGCGAAGGAATGAGCAAGCAGATAAAAAGGACATTGTTGGGTATTGCTAAAAATCCTATAATAGACGGTATAGCAGTTGGATTGCTGTGGTCGGCTTTGGGATTTCCATTGCCACAGATAATTCATAAGACAGTGTCAAATATTGGTTCATGTGCGACACCTCTTGGACTCATATCTATGGGTGCTCTTTTTGATATGAAGAAAGCACTCAAGGTTGGTCCGGTTGCCTTGGCAGCGACATTTATGAAACTTATGGGGTTTGGGATTGTATTTGTTCCGCTTGCAATCCGTATGGGATTTGTCGAGCAGGAGCTTATCGCCATTCTTGTCATGCTCTGTTCGGCCACAACCGTGAGCTGTTTTGTCATGGCCAGAAATATGAAATATGAGGGAACACTTACCTCGGCTGTTGTAATGCTAAGCACATTGCTGTCGGCATTTACTTTGACAGGCTGGCTTTACATCCTAAAAGGTATTGCGGTAATATAGTTGTCTGACATAAAAAATAGGATTATAAATATATGTTATTTAACTCTTTGCAATTTGGAATATTTCTTCCTATAGTTTTTGCAATCTATTGGCTTTTGCCACACAAATACAGATGGATATTGCTCTTTGTATCCAGCTATTATTTTTATATGAGCTGGAACGCAAAATATGTGTTTCTCATATTCGGGACAACACTTATCTCGTATGTTGCTGCAAGGCTTTTGGAAGGGCAAGATGATAAAAAAAAGAAAAACATTATCTTAGCGGTCACTGCGGTGGTCTGCCTTGGTGTGCTTTTCTTTTTCAAATACTTCAATTTTTTCTTCGAAAGCGTCACACAGATATTTAAACTGTTTTCAATTCAGTTAAATACCGTCACCTTGAACGTGCTTTTGCCGGTCGGAATCTCATTCTATACATTCCAGACTTTAAGCTATGTGATAGATGTATATAAAGGGAAGGTGAGCGCCGAGCATCATTTCGGATATTATGCTTCTTTCATATCTTTTTTCCCACAGCTTGTTGCGGGACCGATAGAGAGAACATCAAACCTTCTCCCGCAGATGAAAAAAGAGCAGCACTTTGACTATGACAAGGCAACTTATGGGTTGAAACTCATGGCCTGGGGATTTTTCAAAAAACTCTGTATAGCGGATGTATTCGGATATACGGTGGACGGAATTTTCACTTATTATTACAACTACAAGGGAGGCGTGTTCGTCCTTGCGGCGCTGATGTTCGGAATCCAGATTTACTGTGATTTTTCGGGTTATTCGGACATAGCAATAGGATGCGCAAAGCTTCTTGGAATAGATCTTATGACAAATTTCAAAAGCCCTTATTTTTCAACAACGGTCACGGAATTTTGGAGAAGATGGCATATCTCGCTTTCCACCTGGTTTAGAGATTATGTCTATATTCCGCTCGGTGGAAGCAGATGTAAAAAAGGGCGCCATTGTCTTAACCTTCTTATAACCTTTGTTGTGAGTGGATTGTGGCACGGGGCGAACGTTACCTTTATTCTCTGGGGAGCATGTCACGGTGTGCTTCAGATCATAGAAAATATTTTTTCAAAGATATTTAAGAGAGAATCAAAAGGAATAGTTTGGTGGATTCGCGTGGCATGGATGTATGTGCTTGTATGCGCAGTCTGGATATTTTTCAGGGCGGATTCCTTTTCCGCGGTCGTCTGGATATATCAGGTTATACTCGACGGAATAGTGCACCCGCTCGGATATTTGAGGACAGCGGTGGCTGAGCTCGACTGTCAGCCTATAGATTGGGGAATAAAGTTTTTGACACTGTTTGTGCTGGGAGCATACGATTATGTCTCCTTAAAGACGGATGTAATAGAATATATCAGTTCAAAAAGAAAGCTTATAAGATATGCGACATACACTTTTTTACTTGCTCTCATTCTCTGGCAGAGATATGACGGAGTGGCAACATTTGTGTATTTTCAGTTTTAGAGGGGAGCGACATGAGAAAATTCTTATGTAAGGTGGCAGTGTTTTTGGGAGTATGTTTACTCTTGACTATTCTGCCGTGTGTGCTCATAGACCCGTATAACGTTTTTCACTGGGACAATGTGAGAGAAAACGGGGTGGAGCCGAACAAAAACTACATAAAGGTAAAATATATACTTGCAAACCCGGACAAATTCGATACATATCTTTTTGGATCGTCGAGGGGAGGAGTGATACACACTGAGAATTTTGACGGCGAGAATTGTTACAACATGAGCTACTCCGAAGGTATCCCGAAGGAGTATCTGGACAATTTAAAAACGTTTATCGAGAACGGGGTTACCGTAAAGAAAGTCTATATATCACTCGACAGTCTGGGGTGCACGATAGCACCGAAGAGGCACTACAATGGTATGCGCTGCCCGTATGAGAAAATGAATTTAGAGAGATTTATCGAATATTATCTCACGCCTAGTACGGTTTTTGATTCGCTCGATACGATGTTTGCAGCGAGAAATGTGAGAACAGAAAACTATAATGAGATATTTTATAAGTACGGCTGGTGGTGTGACTACGGCGAGGAGACCATATCAGAGGATGAGGTGGATGAACTGGAGCCTTACATCGGCTACGATGATTATTTTGAGAAGAATCTTAAAGCCATAGAGGATATAAAAGAGCTGTGCGAAGAGAATTCGATAGAGGTAGTATTTTTTACAAATCCTATGTATGATATTACCTACACCGAGTCGGTCGACGAGGGATACTATGATTTCTTAAAAGAACTGGCTGAGATAACCGATTATATGAATTTCAGCTGTCTAAACGAGATAACGACGGATATAACCTGCTATTTGGATTCAAGCCATTATACGCCGGAACTTGCGGACGAGATGATGAATATTATACGTGAGAAGGAAGAACCCAACGAAGAGCTTGTAAAGACCGGATATGGTTATTACACCACGAAAGATAATGTAGATGAACTCGTTGATATTTTGTACAGGCAATATGTTCCTGATGAAGATGACGAATGATATGTGTTTTTAAAAGGCTTTGTGCTATAATATTTACATATTTAATGGGAGGTGCATGTGATGGACATGAAATCATTAACCGGATTTAAAGATGCTGTGGATATTGCAAAGTTGGTAGCATTAAAAGATTCCTTAAATGAATGGAAAGGATCTTTGAAAAACGAGAGAGTGGACGAATTCAAGGATTCGATTGCTACCGGAACAACGGATACAATAGAAAAACTGAAAAGACGTATGAACAAGCTCGAGGACATAGCAGAAGACAACAAAAAATCTAACAAGATGATGATCGTGGTTATCTGCATTATCGCTGTTCTTCCTGTTCTTGTGGCTGTGGCTTTCTACTTCGGAATGAGAAGTGCAAGTGACAGAGCCGAGGATTTGAGAAAATTCAACGAGGGAAGAGAGATGCTCCGTTTAAAGAGACAGGAGCGCTTCGCAAAAGTAAAGTCAAAGCATGCAAATGAAGATGAGGCTTGTGACGAGATTTTTGAAGATTAAAAAATATTCTTCATACAATTGACAAATCAAAAGAGTTAGTATATCCTAACTGTTGTTAGGTTATATTAACTCTTTTTTGATTGAGGAAAATATGGAGGAATGATATAAATGGCTATCAGTACATCTACCAGAATGCAGAAAGATATAATAGTACAGAAACTCAAAGAAAAAGGATGCAGAATGACAAAGCAGAGAAAGATTCTTATAGATGTCATTCTTGAGAATGAATGCTGCTGTTGTAAAGAGATTCATTTTAAGGCATCCAAGAGAGATCCTAAGATAGGAAGTGCCACAGTATACCGCATGGTAAACATGCTTGAGGAGATAGGCGCTATAGACAGAAGAAATATGTACAGAGTCAATTGTGATTCATGTGAGATCGGTGAGGAAGCCGGCTGTGTGAATGTAAAGCTAGACGATCAGAGAACAATAGCTCTTCCGCTTGAGAGACTTGACGAGATACTCGCAGCAGGACTTAGAATGTACGGATACATGGACTCGCAGAGAGTTGTTGGACTTGAGATATCGTAACAGATAAAAATACCTTTTAAATACCTTGTAAAATTCTTATATTGACAGTGAGATTGGGCTGCAACTTTGTTATTAAAGTTGCGGCCTTTTATTTATTTGTGCTATTCTTATCACTATGAAAAAAACAAAAAGAGAAACCAAAAAGACAATATATATTATCGCATCTCTTTTGACAGTTCTTTGTCTCGGCGGATGCGGGGCAAAAAAAGCAGAGGCGGAAGAGGAGACTATTAATCTCTTTGCAATGGATACTATAATGAGTATCACTGCATATGGTGAAAATGCATCCGAAGCATTAAGTGAGGCGAAGAGTGAGATCACGGATATAGAAAATGCCGTGTCAGCGACCATAGAGACGAGTGAGGTATACAAGCTGAACGAGGAGAAGAAGGTAACCGCATCGGAGGATACTATCTCAATCATCGAACAGTCGCTAAAGATAAGCGAGATGACGGATGGACTTTTTGATGTGTCTATATACCCTGTTATGAAAGCGTGGGGATTTACGACAGAGGAGTACAGAGTGCCTTCAGGAGATGAGCTGAATGAACTCTTGAACTTTGTCGATTATACACAGATAAATGTTGACAGTGAGAGTAATGAGGTTGGCATACCCGAAGGGTTTGAGATAGAACTCGGCGGTATAACGAAAGGATATACTTCCTCAAAGATTGCGGACATTCTGAGGTCGGACGGCGTAGAGAGCGCGTTGATAAATCTGGGTGGAAATATAGAGGTTGTCGGCTCGAAGATTGACGGAACCGATTGGAGAATCGGAATAGAAGACCCTGACAATTCCGGAGAATATATTTGTGCGGTGGCTGTCTCCGACAAGGCGGTTGTGACGTCCGGTGCATATGAGAGATATTTTGAGGAAGACGGGGAAGTCTACCATCATATTATCGATCCTAATACGGGATATCCGGCAGACAGCGGAGTGAAATCGGTATCTGTCATATCATCCGATGGAGCACTCGCCGACGGACTGTCAACTTCCCTCTTTATAATGGGCTATGACAGGGCTGTTGAATTTTGGAAAGAATACGGGGAAGATTTTGATTTTATAATAGTGGATGATGAAGATAATATATATGTCACGGAAGGAATTGCTGAAAATGTAACTTCCGAGAGAGAAATAAAGCTTGTCACCAAATAGGTGACAAGCTTCAGACTGTAGACAAAGTGGTCCTGAGAGCGTAGCTCTCAAGACCATTTTTCTTTTTTGCGAGTGTTTTATTGATAATAAAGGATAGAAACGGCCTCTATCAGGCCATCTTTAACCGCCATTCATGCTTGATTCTTGCTAGCTTTTTCAGATTCATACACGCAAAGGTAAGCGCGACCTTCATTTCCATCCGCGCCTTGCCATACATCTGCGTATATCTGAATCCGTGGTTCT
>JAILHT010000155.1 GCA_024695665.1 Lachnospiraceae bacterium | reverse complement strand
TCTCATTTTCTCGGAAATTGAAAGGCCTGCTGCGTCATCTGCTGCACGGTTGATTCTGTAACCTGAAGAAAGTTTCTCTGTTGACTTAGCCTGATTGCCTGTTGTGATACCTAACTGTCTGTTGGCGTTCATCGCCTGCATATTGTGCTGTACTACCATAAATAAATTCCTCCTTGAAATATTGTTTCAGCTTCCTTGCTGACAATTCTGTTTTTTATCCTAATCTTTCGGCCGTACGCTCCGTCTGATAATCGGATTTTTAAGTAACATATCTTTGTTTACTTGCATTATATATCGGATTAAAATCCAGTTACTTAACACCTGACATAAAAAATATTTTTATTTTTTATCATCCATAAACTGTGGATCGTAGGAGACATAATTTGTCATCTTTGCGTAGGAGTCTATCACTCTGGCGCTGTTTCTTACGGTCTTTGCCCTGGCTTTCACCGATGATAATTTTTTCGTGAGAAGCTCCTTGTTTCTGGCCTCCTGGCTCTGTACCGTCTGACTCTTGTCGGTAACTTCCCTTATCAGTTCTTTAAGTCGCGCAATCTCCTCTTTATATGTCTCCTTGTTGTTCTCAAGTTCATCTTTTATTCTGGAATAAACCTGATTGAAGCCGGTGTCGAGTTCAAGTATCTCATCGACAATTGCTCCCTTTTGCTTAATATTAAGTTCCAGATCATCCGGTCCCAGATTTGGATCATTCAGAAAATTGCGCTGTTGCTTATTCAGATTGATGATTCTATCCAACAATTTGCTCTTTTTTACAAGAGCATCAATCATAATATCCACATATTGGTTTGACATATGCATCCTCTCTTAAGACACGTTGGTATGATTGCCGTTTCCTGCCAATCTCATAACTTCTTTCCATGTGTCTCTCATGGTCCGAAGATGGCCAAGCACTTCTTCCATTATCTCTGCGTCTTTTTTTATATTTGCCTCCGACAATCTCTGTCTTAAATAAATATACACATTGTCAAATTCTGCTGCAACCGGATATTTTCTGTTCAGCGTTACACGGAACTCGTCTATGATATTCTCCACTTTTCTTATATTGTTGTGTGCTTTCATAATATCTTTCTCGTTAATTGCATCTATGGCAATATTACAGAATTTTATCGCACCGTCATACAACATAAGTGTAAGTTCGGCCGGTGATGCTGTCATAATTCTATTGTTAGCGTAAGCCGCATATGGATTTCTGTTTGTCATTTAACCTCTCCCCTTATCCTAAAAGTCCTGCAAGCTGTGACTGCTGTGCCTGTAATTCTGCAAGTGCAGACTCCATAGCCGCAAATTTAGAATAATATGATTCCTCGAGAGCCTCGAGTTTTTCTTCCCATTTGTCAATGATATCACTGTAATCACTGTATTCTTTAGACATCTCTTTATCATTGTATACAGTATATGCACTGCTCAAAGATGTAGATTTCATCTTTGATCCGATAGCATCATAAAGTCCTGATGTAAGGTTCTTCATGAATTCCTCAACCGCTTCAGGATCGCTCTTTAACATCGAAAGAAGTTTGTCGGTGTTTGATGAGGTGTAACTGTCGTCAGAATCTCCATCGATATGGAAAGCATTCTCTTCATCATCCTCGGCATAAAGATATCCGAGAGTGTTGATTCCGAAACTTGAAAGTGCATAAGTATTACCATCAGATCCGGTATATGACTTAGCCATAGCCGTGGTCATTGTATTTATGAGAGTTCCAAGTGTTGTATCCCTTCTGAGAAGAGAATCTTTTATCTTCTGCTCCCACTCCTCAATCTGAGTATCCGTCATGGCATCTTTCTCATCGGATGTGAGTGGCTCATAACCACTTGCCGAATCAGCATTGTACAACTTTGTCATCTCATTAATGACCTCATTGTACGTGGTCAAAAAATCCTTGATCTTGTCATACATACCCTGTGTATTGTTCGAAGTCGTAATGGTTAGTTCTTCTCCATCATCAGTCTCCGAAAGGGCAGTTATGTCCAGGCCGTTTATCGAGAATTCGTTTGATGATGATTCGTATGTTGCACCGTTTAAAGTGATTTTTGCATCCGTTCCGTCTATCTTTATAGCACTTGTCGTATATCCAAGCCCATTCTCAACAATATCCACTGCTGTGAGGATCTTGTCTGTAAGAGTATCAATATCCGATGACGTATATCCTGAGAATGTTGAATACTCATCAATATATTCATTTGCCTCATCTATCTCGGTCTGAAGGCTCTCTGTGAGTTCATCCAAAGTTCCTGCCGCATAAGCAGCCTGGACCTCTGATACTTCATCAGCATTATCCTCATCCTCTTCGTAGGCATCTATAGTATTTACGTATGTCTTAAATGTAGCATAAAGAGTTGAACTGAAAGTTGTCTCCTCAGTCTCATTTCCGTCATCATCCGTCGTTGTTGTGGTCTCGGTAAGGCCTGCCTTTATTCCAAGTTCCTCAATTCTTTCCTCTGCTGTATAGTATCCTGCTTCCTCATACTCTTCCTCAGAAAGCGTAACGGTATTTCCATCATCATCTTCATAAGTGTAATAATATGTATGATTTCCGTCAGAATCTGTAGTATTTATATGCTTTGCCAAAGATGTCTCATTGCCGTCAGCATCATAGATCGTGTCGGAATCTGCCGACATAAGTTCCTTTAATTCGGCATATTCGTCTGAAGTAAGGTTCTCTATATATTTCTGTGCTCCTGAGTAAGCATTTGCATAGCTTATTTCAGCGGTATTGTTTGTAACCGTTGCGGAAGCACTCTCAAGGTTTGTAATGATATCCGTAAGGTATGAAGCTAAAGCCTCTTCAGTTCCTCCTGCCTCCTCATATATAGCTGCAAGACTCTCATAATATGCTGTATCAGTGTCGGAAGAAGACAATAATCCGAGTGTACTTAGCGCCTCGAGTCCTCCTGAATCATTTCCTGTCAATGAAAAATCATTCTCTGTTCCCGTTGACTTTGCAGACACATATATTCTCTGGTTTGTCGAGTCATAGCTGGCATTGACTCCTGCGTCCTGCAATTTTGATACAAAGTCGCTTATTGTCATATCACCGGTAACTTCGATATCTGTGGTTTCTCCTCCGACCGACAAACTTATAGTTCCGCTATCCGATGTGAATCCGAGTGACGATAGTGTAGACGATGATGTTGTACCATCTGCAAGTTCCGCTCCGGTCAAATATCCACTCTTTGCTACTGAATCAACAGAAAGCGACTGAACTCCGACAACAGCGGATGAACTTGCTGTTACAGATGCCTTTGTGGAATCTGATATGGTTGCTTCTTTGAGCGTGTATGCAGAACTGTAGCGCAAGCTACTTATGCTTGTGTACATGCTGTATATTTTACTGTTCAAACTCTTCCATGCATCCTGTGTCCACGAGAGCTTTGTCTGAGCTTTTGTATACTTCTCAGTCTTGGTTCTGTATGCAGATACAAGCTCCGATACCAAAGCTTCAGTATCAAGACCTGATGCAAGGCCCGTAATTCTGATAGGCATAGTTTTCCCTCCTCTTTATCTTCTTTCATCGACCATAATTCCGGCCATCTCCCAAGCTTTCGCTATCATATCGAGAGTTTTTTCAGGTGGGAATTCCTTTATGACCTTCTTAGTCTGTTTATCAACTATTTTGATTGTGACTCTGTTTGTTTTCTCATGTATACCAAACACAGCTTCCTGGTTGAGTGAATTCTTGTTTATCTCATCTACCGCTTTTTTGATTCTCTCGCTCTGACTCTGTGTGGTCTCTGTAGCTTCCTGATTTGCATCGGTAGCACTTCCCTCAGCCGAACTTCTTGCGCTTTCTACAACTACAGGCACTTCTGCAGCGATACTTGCTTCAACGTTCTCGGCCGGTGTCACGTTCTCAACCGGTGCACTCTTTGTAACTTCCGGGCTCGCACTTCCCTGATACGACTGCCTTGTTATCGACCCTATTCCTTCAATGTTCATAACAATTCTCACCTCCGTGTGATGAATATCCACATAGTTTCTAATGTGTATATCGGTTAAAAAAAAATAAAATTAATTTATAACAAAAAATTTTTTACATAAAAATAATAATGCCCTTTTATCAAACTTTTCTTGTCTGACAAAAGGGCTTGTAATCACAACAGATCCTTGAGTGCTTCAATTCCCGAAACATCCATTGAAGCTTTGTTCTCTTCCTGTATCTGCAGGTAAACTTCTTTTCTGTATACCGGAACATCTTTAGGAGCAGAGATTCCAATCTTTACCTGGTCCTTTTTCACCTCGAGTATAGAAATTTCTATATTGTTGTTTATGACGATGGATTCGCCTTTCTTTCTTGTAAGTGCCAGCATCTCTACTCACCTTCCTTCTTTAAAAGATCGTAAATTTTGTACCTTACAGGCAGGTTATCCTCTATGATGAGCTGACTTCCTATATTGTTGTCCGTGTTGATTATAAACGGAGCTCTAAGGTTCACGCTCATCTCCTTTATATCCTTCGGAACGGTTATCGTTATTAGAACGAAAGTATTCTCCTCATTCAGTTCCCCAAGCGGAGTGAGAAGATCATCCTCTACCGTAGGATTGTAGTCCGGCATTATTTTTAAAGGTTCTATAACCGGAAGAGCAAATTCAGGCTCATCCATACACTGGAGCCACATTATAGTTGCCCCTTCCTTCTTTTCCTCATCGAAGATAAGTGCAAAGTTCTTAAATTCCGGAAAGCCTATGATTCCGTTCACAAGCTTTATTATCTTGCCGTCATCAATATCTATCTCCCCAAACAATCTGGTTTTAGCTTTCATCGTGAAAAACCTCCCAT
>JAILHT010000125.1 GCA_024695665.1 Lachnospiraceae bacterium | reverse complement strand
ACTGTGGCCGACATCTCATCGGATGATACCCGGGCAAGGGGATAATATTCAGTTATAGATGACAGCGAAGAATCGCTGTTGATCAAAATCTCTGCAAGGTTGCAAACTTCGTTTACAGCGAAGGTCACATGCTCCGATTCCTTGCGTTCCTCATATGAGTGGACAAAAAACTGTACGCACAGAGTGAGGATTACACAGAAGAAGAGGAGATTGATGCAGAGCTCCATAAGTTGGAGACCTGTTTTTGAACTTCTTTCCATAAATCTACCCGTTATCTTATTGATTGTTTGTTTTACATGCTATATATGTTGTCTGACTGCTTCCGTCCGGAAGAACGATGTCAGCTTTTAATATACTGTCGTTTACATCGGAAAAAGTGATACTTTCTATATCAAGTATCTCCTGACCCATACCTGTTGAAAAATCGTCGGTTGAAGGGAGGAGAATCTCATAGAGTTTTCCATCCAGAGCATAGATATAATTGTTGTAAGTTGTGTCACCAAGCTCTGAGGAGAGTGACAGTATGGTTATACCATCGCTTTCTATGATTTCCGCGGTGCTGTTTGTACCGGCTTGTCTTATTTTTTCTCTTATGTACGAGGAGCATGTCCTGACGTCGTGGTTGTGATCCATAGCGTCGACGGTTTTTTGATATTGTCTTGCCCCGAATACCGCTACGAGGAGTGAACCGAGGGCAAATACAGTTATCGCCGCCAAAAGGAAGGCTCTGTCAATGGTATGTTTAGATCTTTCCATATTAATCACCTGTGACAATAATTGTGTAGTCAGGTCTGATATTTGAACCTATAAAAGTGTAATCAATTCTGTAATCATTTGTATCATATGTCAGACCGTAATGATCGGTGAGATATTTTACATCAGGAGGGTAGGAACCCTCGAGTGCGTAGCACTCGGTTATACTCTTGTTCAATGCTCTGTCTAAAATATCCATACGTGATGATTCGTTGCCGGAAGATACACGGTTTATGGCATATGAGAATGCGAACAGAAGAACAATCACAACGCATATGGTAATTATTGGTTTGTAAGGAATATATATTTTACCTTTTCTTTTCATGTATCCTCCTTTCTAAATAATGATCCTTTTCTTATCCGAGTGCCGACATTATGCTCAAAAGCGGTACAAGGAAGGCGAGAAGTATAAATCCTATAACAACGCAAAGCACGATTACGAGAATTGGCTCAAGCCATGAAATCAATCGGTCGATTCTTGAGTTTGCAAGATTTTGATACTCATCCGCGAGCTCTTTCATTACCTTGTCCATAGAACCGGTCTTGTCTCCGACATGGAGCATGCTACTGCTTCGTCTGTCGAAAATCTCATTTGAGAGAATTGAATTTAAGAAAGATTCACCTTCTTTTATCATAGCCTGACAATTTGTGATCTTGTCTCTTAAAACTGCGTTTTCGCTTAACATGCCGGCTATGCTGAGTCCCTCGTCGGTATCAAACCCGCTTGAGAGAGCGAGAGCCATGGCGCTCGCAAAACGACTTCTCGAAATATCCATGAAAAAGCTCTTTTTGTTGAGATAGGCTTTTCCGGAGTCCGATCTGAAATAGAAGAAAGCGAAGACTCCGATTACGGCAACTATGACAAGAAATACAATGAGGTAGGTGCTCATATTTGATGAGAGGTCAACCATTGTCTTTGATACTCCGGTGAGCTCAGCACCGAGCTCCTCATATATATGTTTAAATACAGGAAGAACTTTTCCTATAAGGATAAACAGTATGACAAGCATAAGTATTGTCATTACCAAAGGGTAGGTCACGGCATGTTTTATACTGCTTTTTATATTTGCTTCCCTTCTGTAATAGTTGGAAAGTGAATCCATAACATGCTCAAGTGTACCTGTCTGTTCTCCGAGATTTACCATGTGAAGCATATAATCAGGAAAAGCTCCGGTCTCTGTCAGAGCCTCAGAGAATGAGTCTCCGCAGTCGAGTCTTTCACATATGAGTTTGAATATGTCTGAGAGTTCACTAGGGGAGTGGTCCGCGAGTATGGATACACCTTCGTAAGTTGAAATACCAGCTTTTATTACAAGTGCTATCTGTTCGCAGAACTCCGTGATCTCATCGCTTGTAAGGACAATCGAATTGTTTGAGGTTGCCATGTAAAATCCTCCTTAATATACGTATTTCGTACTGTAGTCACCCGGTTCGGTTATAAAATCCATAGGTTTCTTGCTCGTCGAAGCGAAGGTTGGGTCCATAAGTTCCCAGTTCGTTCCGTGGAACTCTATGATTCCGTTGATCCATCCTGTCTCTGCAGTGTATATGCTTATCCAGGCGTGGTAAACTTCCCCGACATAACCGATCTCAAGCCTTGTCGGAATCCCCTGGATTCTCAAAAGTGAGGCGGTGACGGCAGCATAGTCGAAACAAATGCCGGTCTTGTCATTTAAAGTGGAATCTATAACAGGAAGGTATCCGCTCTGCACGGATGCCGCCTTGTCGTAATCGTAGGTGAAGTTGCTTATGATGTAATTGTAAACATTTGTGACAACTTCAAGGTCATCATTTGCAGGATATGCAAGTTCCTCAGACAGGGAGGCAACCTGTGAGCTCACTGCATAATTGACATACTGATTCGGGTAGAGATAAGCGCCGAATTCATTGGTTATCTCAACCGAGAGATTTGCGGTCAGAGCAGTTGAATACTGGTCACCCTCAATGTTCTCGAAAACGGTGATGTTGTAACTTCCGGATCCCGATGTGAGAGGGAAGGTGTCATAACCGTTGTGGAGCGTATAGGTATAGGTCACTGCATCAGGACCTGTGAGCTGCATTTTGACTTTCTCGTTGGTGCCGGAATAATCTATCATTACATATCCTTCACCTGCATTCGAAGAATCCAAGGTGACGGTTCCGGCATCATTTGTCTGAACGGCAACCTGGGAAGCTTCAGGGGAAAGCACATGCGCCGTATTATCCCTTGTGCCTTTTGAATTTGTATCTGTTGTATCAGTGGTATCAGTGGAAGAGGAATCATTTGAACTGCTCTCGGCAGACGATCCCCCGGAAGATGTAGATGCACTCGCAGAAGCGGATGACTCCGATCCGGAACTGCCTCCGCAACCGTAGATAAAGATGCAGAGAATCAGCATAAGTGCAACAAAATATGAAGTTAAACTATGTCTCCCCAAATGCATAGCAAAAACCTCCCTACAATATATTTATTATAATTCATATTTTATAAAAATAAAACAATGTATTTGCCCAAAATATTCAAAAACAAATTGTGTTATTGAAAACACAAAATCAGATTGTTATAATTTATAAAGTCGAATGTATTATAGGGGGGCAATATGCCAAATCATATATTAAAGGTTCAAATGTTTGGCGGATTTAGAATGACTTACGGTGATGAGCCGATATCTTTTGAACGCAATACTACAACCAAGACGAACCAACTGCTTCAGATTCTTATATGCGCAGGGGATGACGGTATATCAAGAGAGCAGCTTGTCAGAAATCTTCTTGGAAAAGAGAATGTCTCAAATCCATCAAACAGTCTCAGAATAACGGTTTTCAGGCTCAGAAAACTTTTCGAGGAAAAGATGCCGGGAATCAATCCGGTCGTTATAGAAAACAGGAGATATTTTTTCAATCCTGAAGTGGAGACAGACGTTGACATATTTAAGTTCAAACGTCTTGTTAAGCTTGGGGACGAGTCTGTTGAGGCCGGAAAATATGACCTTGCATGTGATGATTACTCTGAGGCTTTGAATCTGTATAAGGGAGAGTTTGTTCCGGAGCTTTCGAGCGAAGAATGGGCTATAGTAGAGAATATTTCATATAAAAACGAATATGTAAGAGTTTTGAAGAAACTCTCTGAGCTTCTATCAGATAAGGGTGAGTACGAAAGGCTTTACAAGTATGTAACCGCAGCTGCTTCATTTTATCCGTATGATGACTGGCAGGTGAGTCAGATGGAGTGTCTCATCCATATGAACAGAGGCGAGGAAGCAATAAAGATATACGACCAGACTTCAAATTTGCTTTTGAACGATCTTGGTGTGGCACCGTCCGAAGCTTTGGTAGATAAGGTAAAAGCTATCGGGAACAGGTTTATCAGTAAACCGGGTGCGATAGATGAGATAACGGAAGGCATAAAAGAGGATACGGATGAGGCCGGAGCTTATTTCAGCAGTTATATAGGTTTCCTTGAGAGTTACAGATTTATCAGAAGAGTTATAGAGAGAACGGGGCAGAGCGCTTTCCTTGTTCTTATAACAATAGTAGATGGCAAGGGCAATCCTATGCAGCCCGGGGAAAGGCTTGATTCCTATTTGGATGAGATAATGAATGCTACCAAAAAGTCACTCAGAAAGGGTGATCTTTATACGCAGTATTCACCTAATCAGCTGCTTTTGCTCTTGATGGAGATTTCAAAGGATGATTGCGATCTTGTTGCCAGGAGAATAAAAAACAACATTGAGTCCCCGAACAAGAGAAACGGCATACGTTTCGAGATTTCCACAGTCGCTGATGTGGAGATGGAAAAGGACAGCTTTCGCTTTAAGAACAAGAATTCATGAAAAAAATTTCTTGAAATGTCCTTTACCCTATGATATACTTTGCAATGTTGTATTTATATACATTTCGGGAGGAATAATTCGTGGAAGTATTAAAGACAGTTTTATTGGTAGTTTTTATTATAATATCGGTAGTTATTACGGCAATCATTCTTATGCAGGAAGGTAAATCGGCAGGACTCGGAGCAATATCTGGAGCTGCGGATTCTTACTGGGGAAAAAATAAAGGACGTTCAATGGAAGGAATCCTTGTAAAGATTACAAGAGTTCTTGTTATAGCATTCATAGTGCTCGCTGCAGTATTGAATATGGGTATTTTTTCATAACATACAGATTATTTGGCTGTCGTTTTATAACGGCAGCTTTTTTTTATCTCATTCAAAGCACAATCTCTGAATGAGATAATGGTTCCAAGGGTATGCATAAAGGATTTGCGATACCGTGCAGGTGTGTCGATGTACACAGATTTAGGTGAGAAAATATGGATTTTAATGATTTTGAAAAGAGGAAAAAAGTAATATATGACTTCATATGTGATTCGTTATATGTTCCGATGAAGCTTAAGGAGATGGCAATCGTATTGCAGGTTCCAAAGGAGAACAGAGATGAACTGAGGGAAGTGCTCGACGCTCTTGTCATGGACGGAAAAGTGTCCGTCTCTAAGAGAGGAAAGTATTCAAAGGCAAAAAAAGTTCTGCTTGAAGGAATTTTTACCGCAAATGCCAGAGGCTTCGGATTTGTCACAATTGAGGATATGGAGAGAGATATCTTTATCGGCGCTGACGACATACATGGGGCAATGCAGGATGATAAGGTTGTTGTCCAGATTACAAAACCGGAGAAAAAGGGCAAACGAGCCGAGGGTGTCATCGTAAAGATCACCGAACGTGGAATAAAGGAGATAATTGGAACTTTCGAGGATAACGGAGGTTTCGGCTTTGTCGTATCCGACAATCCTAAGTTTTTGAGGGATGTGTTTGTAAACAAAGAGAATATGGGGCAGGCAAAAAACGGTCAAAAGGTTGTCTGTGAGCTCGTTTCCTACGGAAGCGAGAAGAAGAATCCCGAAGGTAAAATAACAGAGGTTTTGGGAAATGAAGGCGACAAGGGCGTCGACATTCTTTCCGTTATAAGAGCTTTCGGACTACCGGAGGAGTTTCAAAAGGATGTGATAAAGGCAGCCGAGAAGGCAGCAGTCCCGGTATCTGAGGAGAGTACAGAAGGTCGACTTGATCTGCGGGATGAGATGATGGTCACGATTGACGGCGAGGATGCAAAGGACCTCGATGATGCCGTATCCCTTCACAAAGAAGGGGACGAGTATGTTCTCGGTGTTCACATAGCGGATGTCTCTCATTATGTAAAAGAGGGAAGTGTCCTGGATGAGGAAGCGAAAAAGAGGGGAACAAG
>JAILHT010000121.1 GCA_024695665.1 Lachnospiraceae bacterium | reverse complement strand
CATCGTTACTCCGAATTTCTTCAAAAGTTTTTTTGAAGTATATCCCACTCCGTAATTTTTTAAATAATAAGCAAACTTTTGCGGTTTGCTCATTCCTTCAAGATCAAAATCGCTAAGCATCTTTTCTCTCCCAGAGTTTTTCAAACGAAAGGTTTCTGTTGTAATAAGGATCGCCCGCTGCAATCTCATCTGCATGCTTTTCCCTCAACAGTTTTTCGGCCTCTCCTGAAAGTCTCGTGTTTTTATTGTCTCTTCTGATTGCCATGACATACGGATTGACAACCACAAGTTTCTGTTTGTCTCTCACTTTGAAAGCATAATCATATTCGTATCCGTCATCCGTATATTCGGTTTCAAAACCGCCCACTTCAAGATACAGATCCTTCTTTATCATCATAAACTGTATGCTCGATGCGGATGTGTTGTGAGCATAATACATACGCCCCATGAAACCGGTATCCATAACTCCAGCGTCAGGATATGTCTCGACAAAAAGTCCGTCGACATCTTTTCCGAATGCCTTGTCCGCATGGATGATCCTCTTTTTGTTGTTTAAAACTCTTCCGGATACGATTCCCGTATCCTCCCTCTGAGCATACATGAGAAATTCTTCAACAAAGTTTTTATTTACCGGCGCACTTCCCGCTCCGATGAAAATAACATATTTTCCGTTGGCGGCTGCCCTCACGGTCTCATCCATCTTCTCTGCGGATGCACCGCTCACAATGACTTCGATATTCTCATAACTGCACTTTCTTGCAATGGCGCAGAGCGTGTATTTTTGTTCTTCCTCATCACCGTCAAAAACAACAATCGAAACCAGAGGTCTGTCGTTCAGATCGTACTCTAATCTGTAGTGAGTGAGACAAATCTGCGTGCAATAGCTTTTTGCATTATAGCCTCTCTCCCTCTCCGACTCTGACACAGCTTTGAGTCCTGCTTCTATGGCATACATCTTCGTTCCGATATCCTTAGCGGTACTGCCCGAATGACTTCTCCAGAAGTAGAGTATCTTCTGAACATGGCTCACATGCTTGGCCTTTGAGGTGAGTCTTAAAATAATATCATGGTCCTGACTTCCATTGTACTCCGGTCTGAACCTTCCGGCTTTCTCCATAAGTTCTCTCGAGAAAGTTGTAAGATGACAAATATAATTTACGCCCTTAAGATTGTCCGGGGCAAAATCCGGTTTGTAATGGTATGCAATCAACGTTTTTAAGCTATCGCCGTCGAAGGTTGCCTCATCCGTATATATAAAATCGGCATCCTCCTCGTTTATCTTTTTTGCGACCTCAAATAATGCCGAAGGATGCAATATATCATCATGGTCGAAAAGCGAGATATAATCTCCGCTCGATATGTCGATACACTCATTTGTATTCTCGGATATTCCTCTGTTTTCGGTGAGCTTCTTGTATACAATCCTCTTGTCATTCTTTATATATTCTCTGACAACGTCACCTACCTCGCCGTGCGCGTCATCGGAGGCGTCACAGAGACAGAGTTCCCAGTTCTCATATGTCTGAGCGACAACAGAATCGATCATATCCTTAAGGAACTTTATCGGTGTGTTGTAAAGTGGCACAAGGACACTTATCTTAACATTCTTTTCAAACTTTGTCTCCCTCTGAAGTCTCTTCTCCTCCTCGTTCGGAAGAACGGACTTTAAGAATTCCTCGCCCTTTTTGCTTCTTACGGTTGAACTGTTTATTATTTTATTTCTTATCTTTATCCCTATTATCTTTGGATTGAAGAAATCCCTGTATCTGTTCTTTAAGGCTCTGAATCCACCTGCGCTAAAAACTTGTCTCGAGAATCTGAAGTGGTGAACAACGGCGCGAAGCGGTGTCACTATCTTCCATACGATAGTTCCCCTGAGTCTGTATATTCCACCTGTGTGCTCATCTCCGGTCACAGCTTCAAGCAATCTCGATTTGAGTGACAGATAAGCATCGAAAATCCCGTCCACATCCTCTATGGTTGTGTCGATGTTCTCTTTTTCGGCCTCTTTTATAAGGTCTTCTCTCGTATAATATCTTAAAATTTCCATATATACTTCCCTGATATAATCATTTATTGTACGGCTATAACGTATCCCGCATCATTCTCATAAACGATGTTCATATCGTAGATTTCAGCCTCATGCTCGTCAAAATACTGTGACATCTTAAGCACGGTGATATAAGAGACGCCCTCGTTCTCGATTGTCTCCCAAACTTCCTCATCAGAGTATCTCCAACCGTAATAATGTCCGCAGTCCCATCCGACGATTCCCTCGTAGAGGTATGCCTCACCGTAGTCATTTGTCTCTGTCATGATAGGGATGATGATATCCTCATCACCGAGATTCTCTATGATCCAATTGTAGAGTTCCATCTTTGCAGGATCTTGTTCGGAATGAACAACCTGAAGATAACTCTTGTTCCATGAGTAAAGGGTAAAAAGAGCTGCGCTGTGATAACCTGTTGTAACCTTGCTGTCGGAGGTGAGTATCTTGTACTCGATATTTCCGAAGCACATTACAAGAAGTCCTCCGTACAATATGGCATAGCTCACAAGCGCCTCCACCATGTACTCTCTCCAGTACGCCAAAACTTCCATTGTAGCCATCCACATGAGCATCCAAAGTGGATAGTACATCTTGTAATAATAATAAGGCGAAACCTTATCTGCAAGCACAAGTGCCAGCATAGCAACGACAACCACAAGCCAGAATGCCGTCATACAAAACTCAACCGTGATTTTTCTCTCCTTGATATGGTGAACAAAGAAAAATATCACCGGAATGAACATAAGGGCAAAGTCTATGTATAGCTCCGTGTATGTTCCTCCTCCGTTGTTTATGGAGCCGGTGACGGAGTCCCCTTGTTTTACAAAGAAATCGAAATAGCAATAATAAAATCCTATGATACAAGGTAAGGCAAAGACCTTTATCTGGGTGAGAAATGCCTTCTTAAATGACACATTCTCCCTCTTTGCAATAACAAAAAGATATGCGAATACAAAAATGTATACAAATGGTGCAAACAACATATAGCTCAAAACCACACCGTAGCATCCGGCCATGAGCATAAGAATACTTATCTTTCTGTCGACTTTTGCCTCCTCAAATTCTCTGATGACAAGAATCAGATATGCGATTAGGAGTGTTCCCATTCCCCAGTACTCGAAAGCATAATAGTAACAGAAGAAAGGATATCCCATAAAATACAGCACAAAAACAACAAGGCCAAAAACCTTGCTCACATTGCCTGTCAAAAACTTTCTGATAAGAGCCGCAAAGGTGAGTGCCTCAAGCCAGACATGGAAAGCGTCTGCAAGAACGTATGCCTTGTACCATTCGACAACCGCAAAGAACGGTTCCAATGCTTCTATAATAAGAGCATTCTCGAGATGGTTGAAAAACATACCGTTCACTGCTTTGTTTCTTACTATCGTTGTCGCTTCTCTTAAATGGAGACCGGCATCCGTGTTTGAGTACGGATATGCAATTCCTGTTCCGAAAGCCCTGTTCATGAGTGCTCCAATAACAAGCGTCACAAACACAAAAAGTATGACATCATATTTTTCTATTGTATATTTTTGAAATACAGACGAAAGATTCCTGCCCATTCTCTTTGCTTCTTTGTACATAAGCACCCACGTTGCTATTCCGAAAGCAAGGTAGAGTAATCCCAAAGAAACTATGGTGACCGGTATATGTACAAGTGTCATGATACCGGCTGCCACTCCTCCGAAGAGCTGAACAGTGTAATAGCTTAATATGAGCCAGATAAAACCGTTTCTCTCGGTACTGCTTTTTCTCCACAGAAAAAAAGCGGAAACCGAAATTATAAGGGAAACCACGTACAAAAGAGTGGTTAGGATGTTTCCATTCATCATAATATATAAGCGCTCCTTAGAATCCCACTTTTATAAGTGGGCATAATTATAATAGATTATAGTCTATATACCCATTTATTGTCAAAGAACATATCTTACATATTATCTATATTCAAAAGTTCCTTTATGCTGTCAATCTTTGCCACATATCCTTCAGTCTCCCCGAAGCCGTATGTTGCAAATATAAAAGGAACCCCCACCTCGTCGCAAGCTTTCTTATCCCCGTCAGTATCGCCCACGTATACAGGTTTTTTTAAGTTGTTTCTCTTTACCAAAAGTTCGATATTTTCCGCTTTGCCATTCCCGTTGTTTCCGTAGCACTCAATATCTGTGACATAATCGTTTAAGTCATACTTTTCCAAAAGTATCTCTATATATCCTTTCTGGCAGTTGCTGACTATGAATACCTTCACCTTTTTTGAGAGTTCGATGACTGTCTCCCTGACACCGTCATACAAAAGATTTTCATCGAGTGCCAAAAGGTCCTCATTTTCCTCCTCACAGCATCTGTCCATGAGTTCAATTCTTCTCTCTCTCGTCTCATCCGGGAAGATCTCATCCGCGATCACTTCCATAGTCTTTCCGAAATACGATTTTAAGCTTTCGGCCGTGACATCTATGCAGGCCTTCATGTTCATCTTCTCTATTACATTTTTCCAGGTTGTCGCTACACAATCGGTGCTGTCCCATAGTGTTCCGTCCACATCAAAAATTATTCCGTCTGTTATCATTTCACTTTTTCCTTTACATCTTTTTCAACCATAATAATACAGGCTCCAAAAATATCAAAACAATATTTTCAGAGCCTGGTATTAATCATTGTGATTTGTTGTAAAAATTATATAAATGCTTTTACGCCTGCGTAGATGCCCTTTGCATCAAGTCCATACTTCTCGATAAGTTTTACAGCCGGGCCTGATTCTCCGAATACATCATTTACGCCGATTTTCTTTACCTTTACCGGACACTCCTCTGCAAGTACACCACATACGGCAGATCCAAGTCCTCCGATTACGGAATGCTCCTCGACGGTAACAACCTTTCCGCACTCTTTTGCTGCCTTTACAACAATATCTCTGTCGATAGGCTTGATAGTGTGGATGTTGATAACTCTTGCATTCACTCCGTCTGCCTCAAGAAGCTTTGCAGCCTCAAGAGCTTCGCTCACGCAAAGACCTGTAGCGATGATTGCAACGTCTTTTCCGTCTTTAAGGCAAACACCTTTGCCGATTTCAAACTTGTAATCGGCATTGTCATTGATAACAGGCACTGCAAGACGTCCGAATCTCATATATACAGGACCTTCATGCTCATAAGCGGCCTTGACACAAGCCTTGGCCTCGATGTCATCGCTTGGATTTAAAACAACCATACCCGGTATTGTTCTCATGAGAGCGATATCTTCGTTACACTGATGTGTAGCTCCGTCCTCTCCTACAGAGATTCCTGCATGAGTAGCACCAATCTTTACATTGAGATGCGGATATCCGATTGAGTTTCTCACCTGCTCAAAAGCTCTTCCTGCAGCAAACATAGCAAATGAACTTGCGAAAGGAACTTTTCCTGTCGTAGCTATTCCGGCAGCGATTCCCATCATGTTGCACTCTGCTATACCGCAGTCTATATGTCTCTCAGGATAAACCTTTTTGAAAATTCCTGTCTGTGTTGCAGCTGCGAGATCGGCATCGAGAACATAGACATTGTCATGCTCCTTGGCCAACTCTACCAATGCTTCACCATAGCTGACTCTGGTGGCTACTTTTTTTACTTCTGACATAATGCGTCACCTACTTTCTTCAAGTCTTCCATGGCTGTAGCATACTCCTCATCATTAGGAGCTTTTCCATGCCAACCGACTGCATTTTCCATGAACGATACGCCTTTTCCTTTAACGGTGTGCGCAACGATAGCGACAGGCATTCCCTTAACGGTCTTTGCCTCGTCGAATGCAGCTTTTATCTGATCCATGTCATTTCCGTCTTTGAGCTCGATAACATGGAAATTGAAAGCTTTAAATTTCTCCCCGATAGGATACGGTGAACAAACCTCATCTACAGGTCCGTCGATCTGAAGTCCGTTGTTGTCAACGATAACAACAAGGTTGTCAAGCTTTCTGAAGCCAGCGAACATACAAGCTTCCCATACCTGACCTTCCTGGATCTCACCGTCTCCGAGAAGTGTATATACTCTGTAATTGTCATCTGAAAGCTTTGCGGATAAAGCCATCCCCACTGCGGCGGATATTCCCTGTCCGAGAGAACCGCTCGACATATCAACTCCCGGGATATGCTTCATATCAGGATGTCCCTGAAGATAAGATCCGAGATGTCTCAAAGTGAGAAGATCTTCCTTCGGAAAATATCCTCTCTCGGCAAGTACCGAATAGAGACCCGGAGCTGTGTGTCCTTTTGAGAGTACAAATCTGTCTCTGTCAGCCTTCTTTGGATCCTTAGGATCGATGTTCATCTCCTCAAAATAGAGATAAGTAAAAATGTCAGCCGCAGACAGTGATCCGCCCGGATGTCCGGCTTTTGCAGAATGAACCGCTGAAACGATGCCTTTGCGCACCTCGTTTGCGGTTATTTCCAATTCTTTCTTTGTCATTACAAATAATCCTCTTCTATTATGATTTTTGACGTTTTCCTCACACATTATAAAACAAATTGTGTTTTAATCAACCCTGACTTTACTCACCAAAAACAGCTTTGTAGTCTTTCTGGAATTTCTCGATTCCCTGATCTGTGAGTGGATGCTTTGTCATCTGTACAATTACATTGTAAGGAATTGTAGCGATATCAGCTCCTGCGATTGCGCAATCTCTTACGTGGATTGGATTTCTGATAGAAGCTGCAATTATTTCTGTATCGATTCCGTAGTTGTCAAATATAGTTACGATATCCTCGATGAGATCAATACCCGGCTGGTTGATGTCATCAAGTCTTCCAAGGAACGGAGAAACATATGTAGCTCCGGCTCTTGCTGCAAGAAGTGCCTGGTTTGCTGTGAAGATAAGTGTAACATTTGTCTTGATTCCCTCAGCTGCAAGTACTTTTACTGCCTTGAGTCCTTCAACAGTCATAGGAATCTTTACTATCATATTAGGATGGATTGCTGCAATCTCTCTTCCCTCTTTGATCATTCCTTCAGCATCAACAGTTGTTGCCTTAACCTCTCCGCTGATAGGTCCGTCAACAATGCTTGTTATCTCCTTGATAACCTCATTGAAATTGCGGCCTTCCTTTGCGATAAGAGAAGGGTTTGTGGTAACTCCGCAGATAACTCCCATCTCGTTTGCTTTTCTGATGTCTTCAACGTTTGCTGTGTCAATAAAAAACTTCATCTTTCCCTCCGTAAAATATAGAACCTTTTATAATATTTTTTAGCATTAAAGCTCTGCTAACTAGATATACTTGACTGCCCAGAAGCTCTGATTCTCCCCGACAGCCGTAATGCACATTGTAGGATTTTTTGCCTCATCTATCTGTTGAATGATGACGCCGTCATACTTTGTGTCATTTACAATGATTGATATGAGACCGTGGTCTGAAAGCTTGTACACACCGATGTCTGTCTTTGTCTCATTGTCATCGATCAAATATATGTTGTGGTCCATCTCAAAACGAACCTTTTTTGCTTCGTTCACATGGTTTGAAATATCAAGCCCATGCTCTAGCATATAATAAGTTCCGCTCACTTCGGCCTCGAGATACGATTTTTGAATATGCATCTCTCCGCTGGTTGCAAACGGACTAATTGCAAGCCAGTTGCTTCCGGTTCGAAACACCTGATGAACCCTCGGCTCGAAGTGCTCCGTTCCGTTGTCGAAACGCTGGTGATAAACGCAATAAATATTGCCGTCCTCATCCTTGAACAAACTGTTATGTCCGGGTGATTTGTAAGCAATATCGTTACTCGGCAATATATAGTTTCCTATGAGTTTGAGTCCGTAAGGCTCGTGATGACTCACCCTTGTAAAAGTTTTTCCAAGCATATCAAGATATGGTCCGTCAGGTTTTTTCGATCTGAATACCCTTATCTGATATCCTCCCTCTCTCTTAAGCCTTCCGTAAGATACAAACAAATAGTAATAATCAAGTTCGTCGTCATATATAATGCACGGTCCCTCGATTGATTTGTGCCCTCCGCCGATAAGCTTTTTACCGAAATATCGGTCGATGCGATTTTTTGCATCCTCCTTCGGATGAACTAAAAGTCCGGTGTTCTTGTCAATCTTTAACAGGAAGATTCCTCCTGACCATGACCCGTATACCAACCAGAGTTCTCCGTCCTTGTCCTTAAATACATTCGGATCTATAGCATTAGGCCAGTTGAGATTGTTGTAATTGCCGTTTTTCTTTATGTATTTTGATATATCACGAGACCCCGTTATCTCCTCAAAATTTGTCTGATCTATCGTTGCCTCGTTAAACCCCGAATAAATAAGCCTTCTCTCGAATCGATACGGTCCGGTGAGATTGTCCGCCGTGGCCATGCATATGTTTGATTTTACATATGAACCCGAGAGGCAAAAATACATGACATATTTTTTTAGTGACTCAAGATAAACCACATCCGGTGCCCACACAGCCCACTCTCCGGTATCATTGAAACTACCGCAATATGAGAAGGCTTCCATATTGTCCGTAAATAAATTTTCAAACAAAGGATTCTCTTTGTTCTCCCCGCCTGCAAGAAGTTTGAAGTATCTCAAATCATCTGATTCAGCCAGCGTCATATGCGTTCCGAAAAGATAATACTTATCGTTTTTCACATAAACCGCCGGATCATGGACCTCAACTCCCGCATTAATTCCGCCTACATTCATTCTCCACCTATAAAATTCTTGAAAACTTTTTCCAATATAATTGAATAAAGCATTCCCACGAATGACGGAAACAAGATTATAAAGAACGGCATAAACGGCAAAATGATAAGCGCCGCAATCAAAATAACAAGTATAAGTGCAGACCACGGAAGAAATCCGATGGCAAGAAGCACTCCGTTCTTAAGTGTATCTTTAACACCGAGTTCAAACCTCGTAGTGTAAGTCATCGTGTAGATTGCCCATATATAATCGAAAAGCAAAAAGAAAAAGCACACATAATAGGAAACCCCAAGAATTCCTCCTGCATTTTGAACAAGCGCGTTCTTTGCTATAACACAATCGGTAGCAAGAATTGCTGCAAATGCCAAATGAATGAGCCAGATCTTTGTACACTGCTTAAAATTCGCTTTAAACTCTGTGATAAAGGTATTGGAAACATAACCTTCATCATTCAAAAGGACTTTTCTCGACGCCTGGTAAAGTGCCGCTATAGATGCTCCCATAGTGACCACAGGTATTGAGAATATAAGCCATAGAATGCTCAAGTAAAAGCAATCCACAAGCTTCCCCATCGTCCTGAAAAATTTGTTGTCATAATTAAAAAAACTACCCATTTTTACACCTGCTACCCTTTAGTCTTTTGTATATGCTATTCCAGCAAGTGTATTGCCTTGGTACAGATAGAAAGGTGTAAGCGAACTTCCGTCATCGGTGGTTCTCTTTATATAATCCCCGTCTCTCTCGTATGTACCCGATACGGATGTCTCAGTATTATCGGATGCCACAGCCACGGTGAACGTACCGTCCTCGTTAAAAGTGACCGTCGTCACCTGGCTGCCGTCATCCATTATGAGTTCCGCAGAAAATAAATCTTTATCAGGGATTTCTCCCTCATACAAGTAATCCTCCGGTACCAGGACATCTCCATCCAGCAAATACACTATCTCCTCACTATCGTAGGTATCTGTCGCATCGGTCGTAACCACAACCCTGTCATCATTTACAGTGTATGTTCCCGTTGAAAACGGTGAGTCATTCCATGTCTCAACATACTCACCCGTCGAAGAATCGAAGGATACAGTAACCTTAACCGAGCTGTCGCTTCCGTCCGACGATGTCGAAGCGTACGAAAGTGAGTAACTTCCGTCAAGCGATAACTGTCCCTGTCTCTTTGTGATATATATCACGGAGACAAGTAATATAAATGCAATCAGTATTACTGCGATAATGATCTTGTCAGCTGAAATCTTTTTGTCCTGTCCCATTTTTTAACCTCTATAATTCCTATTTGATTCGGATTTCCACAACACTGGATGCAGGAAGTGTAACCATAAGCTTTCCGTCACAAATCTTGTATCCGTCAAAAGCTACTTCCTTTACATTCTCAGGCGCCTCAAAGGTGTTGTATGCATGCATATCATCAGCTGTGACAACATTTGCCTCACATACTTCAAATGCCTTGAGGTCTGCAAACTGAACCTCAACCTCCTCGCAGTCTTTTGTGCTTAAGTTGTTGAGTGTGATTGTGATTATTCCGTCTTTCTTTGATACGGATTCGGTTACCGCAGGAACTTCCCACTCCTTCGGTCCTATCGTATCCACGCCCGTGAGCGCGCTCTCCAAAAGATCAGCATCCTGGTGATGTCTGTACATATGGAAAACATGATAAGTAGGTGTCTTTATCATCTTTTCTCCGTCTGTCAAAATCACTGACTGCAACACGTTGACGAGCTGCGCTATACAAGCCATTTTAACTCTATCGCAGTGTTTGTTAAAGATGTTTAATGAAATTCCGGCTACAAGAGCATCTCTCACGGTATTCTGCTGATACAAGAATCCCGGATTTGTTCCCGGTTCACATGTGAACCAGGTTCCCCACTCGTCAACCGAAAGACCAACCTTCTTTTCAGGATCGTACTGATCGATTATTGCGCTGTGTTTTCTGATGAGTTCATCGATGAAAAGCGCTTTGTTTAAAGTGCGATACCAGGTGTCATCATCGAACTCGGTTGCGCTTCCCTTTTTCTCCCATCCGTCCGGATGAACATAATAATGAAGCGAAATCAAATCCATAAATCCGTGGAATGCCTCAGGCACATGGTCGTAACATGTCTTCATTACTCCCTCTGTCCAATGATAATCGTCCACGTTGGCTCCGCAACAAACCTTCTTTATAGGATGCGCATCGTCATAATGTCTGACATATGTCTGATATCTTCTGTAATTGTTTGCGTAAAACTCCGGCGTCATATTTCCGCCGCAACCCCAGTTCTCGTTTCCGACACCGAAATAGTCAACATTCCAAGGTTCCTCGTGTCCGTTTTCTTTTCTGAGATCTGCCATAGGTGACACGCCGTTGAAGGTCATGTACTCAACCCATTCAGACATCTCCTGAACAGTTCCGCTACCTAAGTTTCCGTTGATGTAAGTCTTACATCCGAGCTGTCTGGTAAGCTCCATAAACTCGTGTGTACCGAAGCTGTTGTCCTCGACAACTCCGCCCCAGTGAGTATTTATCATTTTCTTTCTTTTGGATTTATCGCCGATACCGTCTTTCCAGTGGTATTCATCGGCAAAGCATCCGCCCGGCCATCTCAAAACCGGTATCTGCATCTCTTTGAGAGCTTCGACAACGTCGGTTCTCATTCCGTTTACATTAGGAATATCGGAATTTTCTCCGACATAGAGTCCCTCATATATACATCTTCCGAGATGCTCGGAAAAATGTCCGTAAATCTCCGGCTCGATATGTCCGGTGGCATTTGTCTCATTAATAACAAGTTTTGCCATTAAAAGTATCCTCCAAAAAATTTCTTAACATTAACCCTTAACCGCACCGGCTGTCATTCCGTCGATGAAGTACTTCTGGAATGCGAAGAATACGATGAGTACAGGAACGATTGAGAACATCGATCCGGCGATGAGAACATCGTAGTTGTTTCCGTAAGGTGTAAGCAAAGTATTGAGACCGATAGGAAGTGTGAACTTCTCGGCACTTCTGAATACGAGCATCGGCCAGAGCATGTTGTTCCATGCACCCATTGATGAAAGGATGGCCATTGATGCAAATGCAGGTTTGGTTATAGGAAGCATAATCTTTACACAGATTCCGTACTCTGTTGCTCCGTCGATTCTTCCGGCATCGAGAAGCTCCTTAGGGAGTCCTGTCATATACTGTCTGAAGAAGAATATTGTTGAAGCCGAGCAAAGTCCCGGGAGTATAACACCCCACATGGAATCGATAAGCTTAAGTGCTATGATCTCTCTGTAGAGAGGCAGCATAAGGATCTCGAAAGGTACCATCATTGTTGCGATTACAAGGAAGAACAAGAAGTTCTTGAGTTTGTACTCGTACATTGTGAGTCCGTATGCTATGAAGTAACAAATTATAAGTGTAAGTACAACCGTTACCACTGTAAGGAAAAGGCTGTTCTTAAACCACATAAAATACTTTGCCGAATCCTCTGCACCACCGTTTCCTCCGAAAAGGTATACATAGTTGTTCAAGCTCATGGTTGAAATATCAAGATTTACGTTGAGACCTTTTCTGATAAGCTCGGTACCCGGTCTGAATGAAGCCACAAGTCCTGCAAGAAGAGGAAATGCTATAAGGAAGCAAAGCACTGCAAACAGTCCTGTTGAAAGAACGGTAAGAACCTTGGTCTTCGTCCCTCCGATTGTCTTTTTTTCTTTATAAGCCTTTGCCATTTTACCTCTCCTCCTTCTTGAATGTTCCGTTCAGTAGGAGCTGAACCATATTTATGGCGAGTGCGATTATGAGAAGAACAAGTCCTACAGCCGATGCATATCCAAGCTGGTTCTTTTCGATTCCTCTCTTATACAAGTATCCTACGATTGTAAGTCCGATGTTGTTCGGTGAACTATTTCCTGCCCACAACATGAACGACTCGAGGAACATTGCAAGTCCTGCATATACAGAAATTGTAAGTACGTATACGGTCGTCGGTTTCAAAAGTGGGAAAGTAACAAGCCAGAACTTCTGCCAAGGAGTAGCTCCGTCTATGTCTGCAGATTCATACAGACTCTTGTCGATGCTCTTAAGTCCTGAGAGGAAGTAGAGCATATTTACTCCTGTCCATCTCCAACAGCACAAAACAAGGAGTGCAAAGTAAGAGGTCGGATACATCTTGAGCCACTTGATAGGTGACTGGTTGAAGAACTCGAGAACCTGGTTTGCAAAACCTGTGTCGTACTCAGAGAACATAAGTCTGAAAAGTGTACCTGAGATTACAACTGATGTAAGTGCAGGTATATAGAGTACTGCTTTCCATACTCCTTTTGCTTTTACAAGTCTTGAGTCCATAAGGACTGCGAAAAGCATCGGGAAAGGAATGAGAAGTACAAGTGTCAGAAACATGTAAAGTGCACTGTTTCTTATTGCCTGATGAAAGGCTGTGTCTTTTAAAAGCTTTGTGTAATTGTCAAGTCCGACAAACGTTGTAGCAGTCGGCTCAATATCCTGAAAGCTCATTATGATTGTGCTTATCAAAGGATAGATCCAGAAAATACAAAAACTCAATATGAAAGGTATTACAAATACATATGGAGCTGTTTTCTGAGAGTATAGAAATTTTTTAAAAGCCCCTGATTTTTTATTGTTTTCCACGGTAAAACTCTCCTATCAATAAAGAATGCCTAAGAAACAAGTTCTTAGGCATCCTTTTAATCAAAAATTACTGCTCAAGGTCAATAGCGTCCTGTGCTTCCTGTAAAGCATCATCTACGCTCATGCCGTCTTCGAAGATCTCGTTCAAAGTGTATGTACAAATCTGCTCGTTGATTGTTGGGCTGATTGCTACTACAGAAATCTTTCCGATTTCATCCTTGATCTGATCAAGAACGTCATACGGATAATTCATGAAGAATGTGTTGTACTGGTTGTTGTCATCATGTGCGAATGAATCCTGGTTCCAAAGTGCTGTATTACATACGTCGAATCCAAGGTTATCCCAGATGTACTGCTCACCTTCTTCTGACATCTTAGCCCAGCATGTGAATGTTGCAGCAAGATCGATGTTAGCTGACTGCTGTGTAACAACTGTACCTGTTCCACCGATACCTACTGATCTGTTCTGTCCTTCTTCAAATACAGGACATGGTGCAAGATACCAGTTTCCTTCTTCCTCAGGCATGTAGTTGATGAATCTGCTCATGTACCAAGCTGCCTTACAGAAAGAAACGATATTGTGATCAAGAATGTTCTGGAAACCAGCCTCAAGATCGATATGTCCGTCAGGAGATACCTCAGCAAGTCCTGATGATAACCACTCGTTCTCCATATTGAGCATGTTCTTTACAGAGTCAAGCTGAACGTTTGCAGGATCCGTGAATCCACCAGTCCAGTCATCACCGTACTCAGCCATTGCAAGCCAGAGATAATCTGTTCCGCCTGTATCAACTGATGTCCAGTATTTTCCTTCTGTTGCTATAGCGTCTACATATTCCTGTCCGAGTGCTGTGTAGTCATCCCATGTAACAACTGAGTCGATCTTTGCGATAACATCATCAGTAGAGATTCCCATTGCCTCTGACATTGCTGCTACGTTGTAGTAGCAAAGTGTAGCACCTACGTGGAAAGGAGCTCCGTAGTAGTTTCCGTCTGCTCCTGCATAAGTCTCAAGTCTAGATGTAACCATTGTGTCTACATAATCTGTCATGTAGTCATTCAAAGGTACAAGCCATGTGTCCTGACCTGCAACAACGTTAGGGAACTGTCCTACCTCTACGTCACAGATATCAGGAGCACCTGTTCCTGCGTTAAGTGACATGAGAAGTTTGTTGTGCATGTCTGAATACGGATATGTGGTAGCTGTGAGCTCGATGGTGTTATCAGGATTCTCCTCATTCCATGTCTCTACCATGTTTCCGTAGAATGTTCCGTGAGCCTCAACGAATGTCCAGAGCTCAAGGTGTGTTCCGTTTGCATCCCCCCAAGTATTGGATACAACATCTTCTTCTGCAGCTGCTTCCTCAGTAGAAGCTTCTGTCTCAGCCTCAGCGTCATCTGACTCTTCAGCGTCTGCGCTTTCTTCTGCTGCGCTGTCGCTTGAAGATGCATCGCTTGAAGATGAGCTTCCACATCCGGCAAGCGCCGATGCTACCATTGCTGTACAGAGAACTGCACTAACCAATTTTTTCTTCATATTGCCCTCCTAAAAAAATATTATGTTTTGTCAGTACCAAGCGCTTTGCTTGTCCAACTGAGTTAATCATAAATCTTATATTTTATAAAAGCAATAATTATTTTAGGTTTTATTGTAATAGTTTAGTTTTTTGTTTAATGCTAATAAAATTACCCTCTGTGATTTGGCAATTTTGCATAATTGACATTTGTTAATAGACATTTATTTAGACTTAACTTATAATGATTTAGTAAATACTAATGTAAAAGAACGGAGATTTAGATATGCTTCACATAACCTCATTGTCAGAGGGCTTGGAGATTTTCAAAGCTTTAGGCTCCGACGTACGAATAGAGATTTTGAATCTCTTGCTTGAGAATAACAATATGAATATGAACGAGCTTGCAAGCAAGCTCAACCTCACAAACGGCGCCCTCACAAGCCACGTAAAAAAGCTTGAGAGCTGTGGTCTCATAACCACTTCAAACGAGTCTGCCGGCCACGGAAACCAGAAGATCTGTTCCATTCACTTAGACAAGATACTGGTGGATCTGATAAAGGATGTCGACGATGAGAACGTATACAACGCTGAGCTTTCCATAGGTCATTACACCAACTATGAGATAGCACCGACCTGCGGTCTCGCTTCCGCCGATCACCTGATCGGTGAGGTTGACGATGCGAGATACTTCGATCATCCCGACAGGTACAATGCCGAGATTCTTTGGTTTACCAAAGGATTTGTTGAATATGCTATTCCAAATTTTATACCTCCGGCTCAGAAGATAACACAGATTACAATATCCCTTGAGCTCTCGTCCGAAGCTCCCGGAGTCAACAATGACTGGCCGAGTGATATAAGTTTCTACTTGAACGGCACAAAGATCGGACAGTGGACATCGCCCGGAGATTTCGGTGATGTCAGAGGAATATTTACACCTGACTGGTGGTTTGACAACTGGAATCAGTACGGTCTCTTGAAGCTTCTTGTCATAAACAAGCGCGGAACCTTTATAGACGGGCTCAAAATCTCCGATGTCAATATAAACAGCTTCAATCTCGACTACAGAAGCAACATACGTTTTAAAGTCAGCGTAGACGATGACGCCAACCATATTGGCGGTGTGACTATATTCGGAAAATCGTTCGGAAACTACGGACAGGGTATAAAAGTATCCTTAAACTATGCGCCTATAGAATAAACCAGAAGCCTTTTTGTATATTAATTACAAAAAGGCTTCTTTATTTTTGTTTTGTTCAAATTATTTGTATTTTTTCTAAAATCACCAAGTTATTTTGTCTCAAACGGAATTAACGTCCCATTATCGTTCCGAGCATATCAGCCTCATATTTTTTATATACATCCACCCATGTCTGAAGTTGTATTACTGCCCCATTTTTGCTTAACATGTCTTTTGGGATATATTCAGTATAGCTTAGTGTACCGCCTTTTTTATATTTGGCTTTCTTTTTTGAAGCAACCAATACAAAGGTTGTAGATTTTCCGTAATCAGTAATTTTATCGAGACCACTGACCTTAGGAATCGTTGCTTTGACCCTAAGAGCTTTGTTTGTCGCCGCATCGACTTCCAAAACGGAAGTTATGGCCATAAAAATATAAGCGCCACGGCAAGTATTGTCTGTATAATCTTTTTGTTTCCTCTCATATACGCACTCCCTTTCTGTCACCCATGTTGTTACTTTCGTACCATATATGTCTGAGTTGATTACACATTTCGTCATATATGAGCGCAAGAGTCAGATAATTTCCTCACCACTTTTTGTGCGGACATCTGCTCATAGGGCTTAAAGCGCGAAGTTCTACATAGCAGCCGCAAGCCCCACAAGTTCCCTCATTTAATTTCTCGCATTTTTTACATACGTCAAGTCTCCTCTCGTATTCACGGGAGGAGACTCTGTCTTCGTTCTTTATAGCCGATTTATATTTTTCAATCATCGCTTTATCCGCTTCCGCCATATCGCGGAGCAGACATTTTTTGCAAACCCTTTCCATAGTTTGTTCTCCGATTATTTTTACCAGGAAAATACCGGTTTTCCGTCTTTGTCCCACTCGACTTCCATAAGCATGGCATGTCTGTTTGGATTGTACAGAGGATTTCCTTCTATCTCAACCTCTGTTCTGGCATGAAATACAAGGATGTCTTTTCCGTTCTCATCCTTCGTAAATGAGTTGTGTCCCGGTCCGTAAACACCTTTCTCATAGCTTGATGAGAGGACAGGTTGTCTCTCCTTTTTCCACTTGGCAGGATCCAAAAGATCGGCATTCTCATCGATTGAAAGCATTCCCATGCAATAGTTTACACCGGTATCACTCGCGGAGTATGTGAGATAAATCTTGCCGTCATGATGTATTGCCGAAGGTCCTTCATTTACCCAGAAACCGTGACGCTCCCAATCATAATCCGGCGTAGTGAGCATAACCTGTACGGTTTTTAAGGTATATCCGTTCTCAAGTTCAGCGATGTAGAGGTTTGAAATCTGCTTTCCGACTCCAACTTTTTCTGCCCATACGGTATACCATTTACCTTTATTTTCAAAAACTGTCATATCAAGAGAAAATGCTTCAAACGAGAACTCATCATCATCCGCTCTCTTCATTTTTCCCTTCTCAACCCATGGATCCTCCATAGGATTGTCCCCTGTGCACTCAAGTACATAAGGTCTTATTGCCCAGATATCGTCTACATCCCCGCCTGCAAAATATATATACCATTTTCCGAAAAGGTAATGAATCTCAGGAGCCCATATATGCTTACTCATGATTCCTTTGTCATGCTTTAACCAAACATTTTTCTCCGGTGCGTCGGCAAGCTCTGCCAACGTCTTTGCACGTCTGATTGCTATTCTGTCATACTCCGGCACGGAAGCGGTAAAATAATACCATCCATCCTCTGCGAGATACACATAAGGATCAGCCCTCTGTAAAATCCATGGTTCTTTGTATTTTAACGATTTGTCCATTTTATATTCCTCACTTCAGACATTTTTATAACTAGCATTTATATATGCAATGTTTTTGATTAATATTTTACGCCCCAAATACTCTCGTTGTTTCCCACAGCCGAGAATGTCATAACGCTTGTTCCGGCTTCGTCATTCATTGCACAGAACACACCGCTGTACTCTGTTTCACCTTCGGTGATGTGAACATAAGCGCTCTGGTCTTTTACCTCATAGGTTCCTATTATCTCATTTCCCTCAGCATATACATTTCCTTTTTCTGAGAGGTACCAGATTACAGGCTCCGCTATCTCGGCGCTTATATCGGTTCCCTGATTTATAACATAATAGCGTCCTACTATCTCATCATTTGAGTATCCGCTATCGGATATCGTCTCACCGTCCGTCGCATAAGGCAACAGACAAGGCCAGCCTTCCTCATTAAGGAAATACTGTTTTGTTCTTGGAGAATGGTCCTCCCCACCGTCGTCCTGCCTTGTGTGGTAAACAAGATACTTCTTTCCGTCATCATCTATGAATGCAGAATTGTGTCCGGTTGCCATGTATGCTCTCTCCAAACTTGGAAGGAAATAGTTTCCTGAAAGTTTGAGACCGTATGAGCTGTGATCAACGTTTACTCCCGGTGCCTCACCGTTCATATCCACATAATCTCCGTCAACAGTCTTCGATCTGAATACTCTTATCTGATATCCGCCCTCGCTGGTCAAAGAGCCATATGAAACATAGAGATAATAATACTCGCTCTCCTCATCGTATAGGATGTATGGTCCTTCTATGGACTCATGTCCGCCTCCGAAAAGTCTCTTTCCGAAATATGCATCGACATTGTTGTCCGGGTCTGCCTCAGGGTGGATTACCAGTCCTGTCTCCTCGTCTATCTCAAGGAGATATATTCCACCGGACCACGATCCATATACCATCCACATTCTTCCGTCGGCATCATAAAATACCGTAGGATCGATTGCGTTTGGATAAAGCGAATAATTGTACTCATTTGTCATCGTACAATAATTTTCTTTTGCATAGTCCTCATCGACATAATCCAAAACGTCAGTGTACTCTATCGTTCTCTTCGTAAATCCGGAATAGATGAGCGCCCCCTGCCACTCATAAGGGCCCTCAATGCTCTCAGCTGTTGCATAGCAAAGATTCGATGCATTCCATGTGGAAGAAGTACAATAATACATGTAATAGAGACCCTGCGCCTCGTTATATATAACATCCGGTGCCCAGACATGATAACTTCCGTCGTCCGTCTTTATAACACTGTCTGCACTTCCGGAGTATGCGAACTCATCTGTTGTTAGTGCATTTGCAAGATCGGTATATACCTTGTTTGCGACCTTATATCCGTTTGCTATGGCTTTCCAGCTCTTTAAATCCTCAGAAACAGCCGCCGTCATATGTGATCCAAAGATATAATACTTGTCGTCAGCCTTAACTACCGAAGGATCATGAACCATAACCCAGCTCGAGATATCGTTTGTCTCGATGCCGTCATAACTCACCGTATAGTCGCAATCAACAGTCTCCGTCTGCGAACCGCAGCCTGCAGCTATTCCCTGGAAAGACATTGCCGCCGCAAGTGTCATTGCCAGAACAGCCCTCTTTTTCATTTTCCCTTTCATGATAAACCCTCAACCTTTATTTTAGTATTTATTTAAGTATTTTACTTTTATCTTTACTAATAGTCAATACTTTTAGCAATACATATGTGATTTCACTGTTTCAAATCCAGCACTTCGATTGCCGGACTATGGGTACAATAGTTTCGGTCACCTTCGAGGTTGCGGTGGCGTTGGCTTCGAGGTTGCGGTGGCGTTGGCGACGAGGTTGCGGTGGCGAATAAGAGGTATGATATTGTGATAAAGAGTGCACATCCTCGTTTAGCATTTTAGCTCAGTCGGTTGTATAGCTATGTTTTTTTGATTTCAACACGCAAATAGAAAATAAACTCAGAATTACGTGTAGTTGAAAAACAGAACATACACGCAAATCATCATAATCCTTAATTCTGCGTGTTGAGTTTTTTAGGGGTAGACACGTGAAATATAAGAAATAAGAAGTCTGCGTGTTACAGATCAAAGAAGAAATATTTTTGTATATAAAATAAGCACGTGAGATGAACTAATGGTTTAATTTACGTGTATGTCCGAAAAAAGCGTTACACGTATACAACAAAAAAAAGATATATACGTGTAAGCTGCAAAAAAGTGATACACGCATAATGAATAAAGTTATATATATACGTGTAAGAAAGAAAAAGGGAGGCTTTATATCTAGCAACTTTCGAGGCTACCAAGAAATGGACAATGCCCATCAGAAACTGGGGAAAAGTTCGTGGAGAGCTTTCTGTCATGTATCCTGGCAGACTCTCAGATTAAAAATAAAACCTCTATCTCGCTCAATGGGATAGAGGTTATTTGTGTAAACTAGAATTCTTAATATATGAGTAGAGGCTTTTACAGTCTCTGCTCTTTCTTTATGATGAAGGTGATTGGCCTGACGAAAGCTTGAATTGGGACACCACGCCCGGCGATAAATTTGTCAGCCCGCCTTCATCGTTCTACATTCGATTCAGCAAGTTGGGAAAGTATGCTTCTCCCGTTTAACTAAAGAATATGAGTGAACCCTGAAGAGCTGGATCCAATCAACAATACTTGAAAGGAGTTACTCTCTATGATTGCTGTTGGTATTGATGTTTCAAAATCAAAAAGCACAGTTGCCATCCTTAATGGCGATGGCAGCATCCGCGCCAAACCCTTTGATGTCCACCATACTGCTGATGAATTACAAGCATTAGTAAGTTACATCATAGGAATTTCCGAGGTCCCAACCATCCTTATGGAGCCGACCAGCCATTATCACTACCCGCTCCTGAAGGCGTTCCAGGAG
>JAILHT010000115.1 GCA_024695665.1 Lachnospiraceae bacterium | reverse complement strand
GTCACATCATCCTCAAGAGTTGATAAAAACTCTTTCGTATCATCCGTCAACGTATACAGCTTTTGTTCGGTTAAATCTATGGATGAAATCTCAGTAGGGAGACTCTCCGCCACAAGATTCAATACAACAGCTATGACTACCGCTATTGCAACAAGTCCTGTACTGTACATGCCCACAGAAAGTTTTTTTGAACTGAAGCTCCATCTTCTCTTTTGTATTGACTGCGTTGTCAAAAACAGCATAAGAATTATAAAAATCACATAATATATAACTCCGTCAATTGGGAGCACTCCGTCCATAAACTCGTCAACAGGGGTCTGAAGATCATAGAATCCCAGAATCCTGGTTATAATATTTCCATCCGAAGAGATAAGATTCGTTATGCCGGACATCATATAACCTATGAAAAGAGCAGCAAATGTGAGTACCGCGGAAATAACCTGGCTCTCTGTGAGAGATGATATAAACAGGCCCACTGAAATACATGCCATTCCATATAGCCAGAATCCGAATACCGCCGAAAGGTTTTCTGCCACCGGTGTGTCACCAAAAAAATTTAAAACCAGTGTCATTATGAAAATATATCCTACTGTGATACTATGAACAGCTGCCATGGACAAAAATTTGGCCACTACTATCTTCACAACCGACACAGGGGATGTGAGTATAAGCTGATCGGTCTTACTTCTCTGCTCCTCAGCAAGACTTCTCATCGTGAGAACCGATACAGGTATCAGTATCACAAATAGGATACCGGAGATTGAATAAGATATCTGCGGTGCCCCGTAACTCATATTGTTTGCAAAATAATAAAGTGAGAAAGCCGCAATCACGACTGCGACATATATCCATCCGATAATTGTCTGAAAGGAGGATTTAAACTCTCTTTTTAGAATAGCTGTCATTATTCTTCTCCTCCTTCTTCTTTTTCGATTTGTGCTGTCTCATTCACAGAAACCGTATCGTCTTCAGTATCGACAACAGTGTCTTTATTATCGGATTTATTATCGGTAAGTTCGAGGAATATGTCTTCCAGCGAATGAGTGACTGTTCTCATTTCTAAGATGTCTACATTGCTCGCCGCCAAAGCCTTAAAAACTGTCTTTCTTATATCCTTACCCTTAATTGCTTCAACTGTTATGAGTTTTTCTCCGTTTGAGTTCTCAGATGTCTCTTTTATCTCTTTGATTCCATCAACACGATTCAATGCATTTTTAACAGCCTCATCGCTGCCGTCAGTAAGTATCTCTATCTCCATCGAATCTTCCATATGATTCAGAAGATTTTCCGTCGTATCGGAAGCGACAAGTTTGCCATTTGAGATAATAAAAATATAGTCACACACCTCTCTGACTTCGGAGAGAATATGTGAACTCAAAATAACAGTATGTTTTTCTCCCAGGGTTCTTATGAGATCCCTTATCTCAATAATCTGCTTCGGGTCAAGTCCCACTGTCGGCTCATCCAGAATAATTACCTCAGGATATCCCAGGATAGCCTGTGCGAGTCCGACTCTCTGTTTATAACCTTTCGAGAGGTTCTTTATAAGTCTGTCACTCATATCAAGAATATGGGTCATCTCCATAACAGATTCGACCATTTCTTTTCTGTTTGCTCTTTCGACTTTTTTGAGTTCTGCCGCAAAATAAAGGTATTCTTTCACGGTCATATCTACATATAAAGGCGGAAATTCCGGCAAATAGCCTACACATTTTTTCGCCTCCTCAGGCTCCTCAAAAATATCATGCCCATTTATGCGAATCTCACCGTCGGTAGCACCGATATAACCGGTAATCATATTCATTGTTGTCGATTTTCCGGCTCCGTTAGGTCCGAGAAAACCGTATATTCTTCCCGGTTCTACTTTGAGCGTAAGATCATCAACGGCATTGTGATCGCCATAAGTCTTAGTAAGATGATTTATCTCTATCATCAGCTCAGTCCTCCTAAAAATTATTCCTTAAATAGGATAAGGATATTCTGTGATGTAATAATCAAATTTTTGTGAAGACTTTGTGAACACAAAAACCCTGTCCGATATTTTACGGACAGGGTCAAAACCTTCAAAATTATCAGTATTCTATTTCTTTAGAGCAGGCAATAGCTACAGCTCCGTCTCCTATATGACACGAAACACTGAGTGACAGCGGATTCATCACGATCTCATATCCCGGAAACGATTCCTCTATCTCTTTTTTCCATGCTGCGGCTTCCTCGCCGGAACAAGTATATGCTGCACACAAATGCATTTTCTTTCCCGCAAAACGTTTGTCAAAATCATCATGCATCGCCTGAAGCATAATGGTTTTAGCCTGTTTTACAGTTCTTGCTTTGGCAAACGAGTCAAGTTTCTCTCCCTGGATCTGAAGAACAGGTTTGAGTTTCAAAAATGTTCCGAGTGCTGCGGCCGCCGGAGTGATTCTTCCGCCCTTTTTCAGATAATAAAGTGTATCAACCATTATATATATAGAAGATTCAAACTTTTCTTTCTCTAGTATCTCCTTAATAGCTGCTCCGTCATAGCCTTTTTCGGCCAATTCTTTTGCATCAAGAACAGACTGTCTCATCGTAACGGATATTCTCTGGTTGTCTACAACGAACACCTTTCCCTCATAATCTTCCTCGGCAAGCATCATAGCCGCTGAGCAGGAACTGCTGAGTCCGCTTGACATAGGGATATATACAACCTGATCATGGTCCTTAAGCAATTCATCCCATCTGTCTGTAACATCACCGGGTGCAGGCATTGAAGTCGTTATATCCGAGTCTTCTTTAAGAAGATTGTAGAACTCTTCCTGTGTAAGATTGATATCTTCAAAATATGTCTTCTCATTTATGAAAAACGGCATCGGAAGGACAGATACACCCATCTCCTTGGCCTGACTCTGTGTTATACCGCTGTTACTGTCGGTGAGTATCGCAACTTTGCCCATATATAATTCTCTCCCTTTTAATTCTTTTGCAATAAGCTTTTTAATTATATCACAAAGTATTATTTGCAGACAACAAACTTAAATACCGGTTTGAAAATGGTTTGAAAACCGATGGCTTATCTACTCTGCAGGTACGCCGAATATCTTTCCCTTGTATTTATCGAGAGCTCTGATAAGAACGCTTCCCAACAGTCCGACAGCTATGACTTCACCGATGCCCACTGTAAGCATCATAAACGGTATAGGAAGATTTACTCCATATCCGATTTTAAGGACCCACGGAACTATTATTGTATTGCTTATGATAGGTGGTAAAAGAGCAACGACCTTAGCATGTTTGCTGTTTCTCAAAAGATATGTGCCTACCGCTCCGATAAGTGAAGCTATGCTTCCGCAAACAACATCGATGATTATTGACCCCCCGATGAAATTTGACAAAAGACATCCCACGAATATTCCCGGAATCGCTGCCGGTGTAAAGATTGGAAGAACAACCAGTGCTTCAGCTATTCTAACCTGTATCTCCCCGTAGCTTATCGGTTGGAACACCACACAAAGAACTACATAGATAGCTGCGATAAGAGCAGCCTGTGTCAACATTTGTACCTTTTTGTCTCTCATATTGATTTCTCCTTTAGTTTTGTTTTACGTGTGGAAGGTCTCGAACACACGGCTATTACTTATAACATGAAAACGAAAATGTGTCAAACATAAAAAAATCCATATGTCCCAAACTCATATCCAGGACATATGGATCTTTAAAGTTTTTTAAAGTTTTTTTACATCATTGGCATTCCGCCACCTGCAGGTGCTGCCATCTGAGGAACATCCTCCTTGATGTTTGCAACAGCAGATTCGGTTGTAAGAAGTGTTGAAGCAACTGATGTTGCATTCTGCAATGCGCTTCTTGTCACCTTTACAGGATCAAGGATTCCTGCTTCAATCATATTTACATATGTTTCTTCAGAAGCATCAAATCCGATTCCTTCCTCTGACTCTTTTACCTTGTTTATTACAACAGCGCCCTCAAGACCAGCGTTTGCGGTTATATAGTAAAGAGGAGCTTCAAGTGCTTTAAGGATAACTCTTGCACCTGTCTTCTCATCTCCGTCAAGTTTGTCAACAAGCTTTGCAACTTCCTTTGAAGCGTGGATATATGCAGAACCGCCTCCTGCGATAACACCTTCCTGAACAGCTGCCTTAGTAGCGTTAAGGGCATCTTCCATACGAAGCTTTGCTTCTTTCATCTCGATTTCAGTAGCGGCACCTACACGGATAACAGCTACTCCACCGGAAAGTTTTGCAAGTCTCTCAGCAAGTTTTTCTTTATCAAACTCTGAGGTTGTCTCCTCTTCCTGAGCTCTGATCTGAGCAACACGAGCTTTGATTGCGTCCTTTGATCCGCATCCGTCAACGATAACCGTTGATTCCTTCTGAACCTTAACGGATTTTGCTCTTCCGAGCTGCTCCATTGTTGTATCTTTAAGCTCAAGTCCAAGTTCCTCTGAGATAACCTGTCCGCCTGTAAGAATAGCGATATCCTCAAGCATAGCTTTTCTTCTGTCTCCATATCCCGGAGCCTTTACAGCAACAACGTTGAATGTGCCACGAAGTTTGTTGAGAATAAGAGTTGTGAGAGCCTCTCCTTCAACATCCTCAGCGATTATAAGAAGTCTTGCTCCCGACTGTACAATCTGCTCAAGAAGCGGAAGAATCTCCTGGATATTGCTTATCTTTTTATCTGTTATAAGGATATATGGATCATCAAGTACAGCTTCCATCTTGTCCATATCTGTGCACATATACGCGCTTATATATCCTCTGTCAAACTGCATACCTTCCACAAGGTCGAGCTCTGTCTGCATTGTCTTTGACTCTTCGATAGTTATTACACCATCGGTTGAAACTTTCTCCATTGCATCGGCTACCATCTGGCCAACTTCGGCATCACCTGCTGAAATAGCTGCAACCTTTGCAATCTGATCTTTGTTCTTTACTGACTGAGACATTCCCTTGAGAGCCTCTACTGCAACTTCGGTAGCTTTCTTCATTCCACGGCGAAGTACGATAGGATTTGCTCCCGCTTCAAGGTTCTTCTGTCCCTCTTTTACCATTGCCTGAGTGAGAACTGTAGCTGTTGTCGTTCCGTCTCCGGCAACATCATTTGTCTTGGTTGCAACTTCTTTTACAAGCTGTGCGCCCATGTTTTCAAATGCATCCTCAAGCTCTATCTCTTTTGCGATTGTAACACCGTCGTTTGTGATAAGCGGTGCGCCATATGGTTTGTCAAGTACTACGTTTCTTCCCTTAGGTCCAAGTGTAACTCTGACAGTATCTGCAAGTTTATCAACACCGGCTCCTAAAGCTGCTCTGGCTTCTGCGCCATATTTAATCTCTTTTGCCATTTTAGTTTCCTCTTTTCTTTAAATATATTTCAAACTCCGTTATTTTTATTCAACAACTGCAAGGATGTCACTCTGCTTTACGATAATAAATTCCTCATCATCAAGCTTAACATCTGTTCCTGCATATTTAGAGTAGATAACTTTCTGTCCTACTTTAACTTCCATCTTTACTTCTTTTCCGTCTACAACTCCGCCCGGTCCTACTGCTACGATTTCAGCTTCCTGCGGTTTCTCCTGTGATTTGCTGGCAAGTATGATTCCTGATTTTGTAGTCTCCTCTGCCTCAAGCTGTTTGAGCACAACACGATCTGCCAATGGTACTAACTTCATTTTATTTCCTCCTTTTGGAATACGCTCATCTTTATTTATTAGCACTCGTTCAAGTTGAGTGCTAACCACTGGAACTTATATTAGTATTGACACCCGTTTTTTTCAACTTTAAATAGAATAGCAAAAAGGAGCATATTCTGCAATATACTCCTTTTTTCTCGCTTTTTCTCGTTTTTTTATAACAACATGTAAAAATAAGTTTTTACATATATTATTCATCGAACTTATAGCCTTCAGTAGTTTCAGTTTTATCGAATGTTGTTGTTTCTTCGGAAACGGATACTTCTGGTTTTGATTCGCCCGAATATGATTCGTTTAAAGTCACATCATTTGAAACACTCTCTGCTGTTGATTCTTCAGTCCAAACAGAAGATGTATCATTTTTCTCCTGAAATGCTTTTTCTTCTTCCTCTGCTTTAAGCTTATCGGCTTTCTCCTCTCTCTTTCCATCAAGATGAATCTCCAATTTCACGAGAAGCATGAAAACTAATCCAAGTATCCCTGTTATCACAAGCATTACACTGAGCATTTTATCGGCGAAGGACTTTATAAAACTCGGTTGCATAATAAGAACCAGATTTGCTACGATCAAAGCAATAGAAACAGCAAGTGAAGGTATCCATATTTTGCTGTTTAAAATCTTAAGCTGTATTGAATTCTGCAATACAACAACAGCTAACGTGAGAATGACCACTCCCAAAATTCCGTTCATCTGCCCGGTGACATCATCAAGTCTGGCTAGAATACAGCAACCCAGAGTTATCATAAGAACCCCTGCGGAAAAGCTGTAATCCATAACTCTCTTATAGGCGTTTCTGGTGAAATAAAGAACGATTGCTATAACTCCGCTGATCATAAGTGCCACAAATAAACCTATCGAAATATATTTTAGTTCAAAACTCTCGTACATAAGTAGCGCAAGTCCCGCTATTATGCAAATAATGTAACCAAGCAGTGGCAATAAGGTGATTCCGTTTCTTTTCTCGTTCATATTAAGCCTCCCATGTTATATGTATTTTATTTCAGCAAATCAGGCCCAGTTTATACAAGCCGTTGTATATTCCATCCCGTTCGACTTCATCTGTAATGTAATCGGCAACATCCTTGACCTCGTCCGTACCGTTTCCCATTGCAATACCACAACCGACATATCTTAACATCTCCAGGTCATTGGCGCTGTCTCCAAATGCATATGTATTTTTTCTTTCTATATCCAGAAGTTCACAAACATGTTTTATTCCTGATGCCTTTGAAAAACCCTTTGGCAAAATCTCTATAACCGGCGCATCATGACTTATGATATCCACAATATCTCCAAACCGTTTTTTCAAAGGAGAAATATCATGTTTTTTTGTGGCCGCACTCATCTTGTTTATATCATACCTGTTCTCATTGCCTTTTATAGGAAGCAAAATATTTCCGGCACCGTTTTTTATGTATTCGACATATCTGTCTCCGGAAAACTCTTCCATATCGGCATACATATATTTTTTCCCTTCAAAAAGGACCGGCATATCGAGTTCTTTAAGACAATTTCTGAGTTGCATTATCTCATCCTGTTCCATTCGTTTCTCGTATATAACCTTTTTGTCCATCTCAATATATGTACCGCAACCTGCAACAATCCCATCAAACGGCAGAGACAAAAGTTCTCCGTCCCACATATTCGATCTGCTTCTGCCTGTGCATATAAAAGAGTATATTCCCTCTTTTTTCAACTTATCAAGTGCTGTGTATACCGTTTTCGGAATCTCAAAATTCGAGTTCCAAAGAGTACCGTCTATATCAAAAAATACTGCTCTTTTCATCTTTATCCTCCAAAATGCATAATAGTATTTTAGCATTATCGGGGGACTTTTGCATCATCTATAAAATAAGTAATGAAGCAAAATAGTTTCGTAACAAAAAAAAACCATCGCAAATTATCTGCGATGGTTTTATATCAATATTCTATACAGATGTACTGTAAGTTGTACCGGTAACATAATTGTATGAATATGTACCCGAACTTGAATACGTCTTTGACTCCTCTGCGGCAGCTGCATAATTTATCATAGATGCCTGTACTCCGACAGTATATCCGTAAGAGCCTCTGCCCTGGAACAACGACTGAACCGTACTCATATCAGCATCGGCAAAAGTATCAGCGTCAAAAGATAAGGTATTGTCACTGTTCACCGTAATTCCAATCTGTGAAAGCAATGATGAATTCACAGATGTATAATTCACCATAGAAGCGGCTGCAGCTGTAATACTGCTTGAATCCGAACTTCCTGCCTTCTCTACAAGATCATTGTATGAGTCCACGAAGGACTGAATGGTCTCCGAAATCTTTTCGGTATCATATCCTGTAGTTGTATTTCCGTCCTCATCAGTTGTTGTCACTTCTTTAAAAAGTGAACTGCTACCCGTAGCAAGAAGTTTATCCGTAACTTCCGAAAGGGACTCTGCAGATGATTGTATCTGTTCACTTGTAGCCGTTGTGGAACTCTCCGATGACTCCGAGGCATCACTGGCATAATACTGTTTTAAAAGCTTGTAATACGAGCCACTTCGAATGGACGCATAATCCGAATAACTTATTCCAAGTGCATCGGTGGATCCCGATGAAGAAGATCTACTGCTCGTCAAGCTCGAAAACAATGTTCCCAACGTATTTGAATAGCTGGAAATTGAAATCGACATTTACATCACTCCTTTGAATTCCGAAACAAATCAACATCCGTGTTGATATACTTATAGTTATTATTATTATATCACGCCAATCACTTTTCTACAACAAAATACATTTTATAGACCGTGTAAATTTACTGTAGGAATTTAATAGATAGAGTATCCCCTAAGACCTATCTTAGAATCAAAGAATTCTCCATCATTATATTCAGTTTTATTCCTTTTACAAACCCCAAATGTGATTTTTCAGTGCAGCTATCTTTTTGATCTGCGTATAAGGAATGCTATAAACAGGCACATCAGCCATTGCTCCCAACCTGCGCTTGTTGGCGTTTTCCATTCTTATCATTTCTTGTGCAGAATAGATTACTTCCTCAGCACCTGCAGCCTGTTTTAATTCTTTTGTTTGATAGCGTACCAGTTCAAGCATATTCCCTTGATTTTGGCGATAAATTCTAAGCCTGGACATTTTATCTGCACCGACTTTGCACCAACCCAAAGGTCTCGAACTCATTCTGTCGGCATACACGTGACTTACATGACCTTCTGCTGAACATCTGACATTAACGTCATTCGATTTCATAGATGTCATTATTCCGGACCAATTTCCAAGAATATATGCCTTTGCCTGTTCAACCGCTTTACGTTTTGTGTCTTTATCTGTAATGGATATGATTTTGTCAAAAGTTCTCTCTGCCATCCATTTCTTCTTTTTGTGGATTGCTCGATATATTTCACTTCTTGCATCATCTGCAGAATCCTCAAGATGCGACGTAGCTGCGATGATGTATTTGTGCATATGATATTTATCTAAAGAGAATTTCGCCTTTGGAATGAGTTTTTCTCCGCTACGGATCCATGTTGCACCATCTCCATTAATATAAACCCTTTCGATTTTCTCCATGTCATAAGCTTTATCGAGGTAATCAAGAACTTCCTTCCACAACTCATTTATTGCATTCTGGCCATCATAAACGCCACCAAAATATTTTGTATTAATAAGCTTTGGACGACCTTCTTCATCTGTATCAACACCTTCATAGACGTATATAATTCTAGGCATTACTGTGTTTATACGCGGCTTTCTGATATCTCCTTTATGTTCGAGATACTGAAGTGACACATGATCCTCGTCCGCGTCGATATAAATCACTTTCACATCTTTCTTTTCATCCGTATTTATTGCCGGAAACTTTAACCGGTGCAACTTATTCATTACGGCTTCCTTGCTTATGGAATCTCCTTTGATGCTTGCGCTGGCACCGCCTTTTCTATAACTGCTCTCTGATGCTTCTTGCAATATCCTGGCTTCAGCATCTTCAGTTATTCTTGCGTGATGTTCAATTCCCATCAGTTGATCTAGTAGATAACAGTATTCCATGGTCTCTGTATTCTTAAAGAGTGTCTTATGGTATATAACCTCTCCCAGGCTGGTCAAAAGAGAGGTTTCGTCTCTACGAACAATTTGCCATCCTTTACGAAGATCCTTTCTTTTTCTAAGAAGCTCATCGTAGGATTCCCATTCTTCAGCAATGATGTTACATCCCAACTTCGTAACTTCGTTTGTCACACCATAAACCATTTCCGCTAGTTTAGTCATATCCTCTGTATATAAACTAAAGACGTTTGAAATATTTTTTACCCCGACTGACGCAAACTGCTGTATACTATTATTCATGAAAGCACCCTCCTTGGATTTTTGTCTAGTCAACTTCAATCCTAACACAGGAGTTTGGTGCTTTCTCTATATCTATTTATTTTTCCTACAAAAACTTTACCCTACGCATTTTATACCATTCTTTTGTGAATTTTAGACAATAGAATTATATTTTTTTATATTCTTTTGTGCATTTTACAGAGAGTTTTCCATTTGTTCATATTTTATTCATATTTAATTGCTACTATTTATTTATCAAAAAGAACTCATGTTTTTATTTAAATTTTTTCATAATAGCCCCGATATCTCGTAAGATATCGGGGCACTCCTCATTTTATGACTATCATTTTCGTCAATCGGGTGAATTCCATGTGGCGGATATTCCATCCCCCTTCCATTCATTTGAATCCTCATCATATTCTACGGCCATCAGATACTGATAGTTGCTGGCAGTCTTCAATGCATTATAGACATATATCAACGGAATTCTGGTTCTGTTATTCTCCGGGTTTCCCGGTTCTGCAAGAAAAACCGTTTCATCATCCTCTTTGTACAACCAAATATTTATATAATGCCCTGAGGTGCTTGTCCAATACTCATTATTCTCATAGCTCGATACCACAGCAACCATGCTCTGTGAATTTTTCATATCCTCGCGAAATTCTTCATAAGTAGCCGGTTTGTTTTTCAGTCTGACATCTATACCGCATTTTTTTAATGTTCTCCACATATCAACCCAGCCTATAGCTCCCGTCTTTGATGTGGGCGAATACTTAGAAGCCGTCTTTGCATATTCGAACATCTCCAGAGGATCGACCTCATAAGGAGACAGCGTATCATAGATATTTGCCATACAGCAAAGCCCACATCCAAATCCGCCGAAGGAATTGCCGCGAATCGAATACAAGCACCAGTCTCCTCCCCAGGTAATACCGCTTGAATATGCTCTCGGTCCCTGTAAAAATGTATAAACCGAGTCCTCCGGATTGGTTTCATCAAGCCAGTCAACACCTGCCTTATAGGCATATGCCAGATTGTCAAACGTCTCCCCTGGAGCAAATACGTTTAATGAGATATAGACAACACCTGCACTTACATCTTTTACATCATAAAAACTGCCTCCTGATACGCTCTCCAAGTCTTCCAAAACATTGTTTTTTGTATTATTGTCCGTGACGTTTGTCGTATCTTCCTCCCCTTTTGAAGAATAAATACTCACTGCAAAAATAAACAGCAAGCTTAGAATAAGAACAATCGCAACGGATACGATTTCTTTTTTATAAGGAATCGTATTTAAATTCACTTTTATATATTTTAAATTCATATTTTATTATTCCTTGAAAAATATTCGGACCTCTATCCTAACACAAACTTAGACTAAAATGAGTATTTTTTCCTAAATATTTATGCTATAATAAAAAAAGCACTATCTAAAAAGCTGTGAGGGTTATATGAATATATTTACACAAAGCTGTGGCCTTGTCCTTATGATGCTCATGATGTATTTCTATCTGAGCAAACGCAGGCTAAAACTTTTTTCCGAATCAACATACTTGATTGTATTCTATACAGCATTTTTTTGTGTACTGTTGGATATCATGTCAGTCATAGCTATCATGAATATCGGAAAATGGAACAGTACGCTTATTGATGCAATCGCAAAACTGTATCTTGTGTCACTCACATGGGTGGCTTTATTTGGTTTACTCTACGTAGTACATTCCCTGTATTCAAAATTTGATACGCTTTTAATTCGCACAAGATATATGCTTGTGCTTTTATTGCTTATCCTCCCGGACTTCGGCATTCTTATTGCACCTATAAACTATTTTTACGATCCGGAAACAGGTATTCTATACAGTTACGGTCCGGCTACGATTATAACATATTTAATCGCTCTGACATTCATTATATCTACTTTTGTTCTCACAATTGTAAAAGCATCACATCTTACATCAAGAAAAGCCTATGCTATAAGAGCATGGATGATAATATGGATATTTGCCGCTTTGATTCAATATTTTAATAACAAACTTCTCATAGTAAGTTTCGCTACGGTAATAGGTATTCTTATTCTCTATCTGAACTTTGAGAATCCTGAATTCAACCTGGATCATGTCACCGGAATGTTCAATCAAAATGCCTACTATCTCGCAACTACGGAACTCTACAATCACAATATGGAGTTCAGTGTAATATCCATTATTTTTGATATCCGTTTTGAGGGAATTATACAGGAGGAAGGAAAAGATATATTAATGTCCCAAATGGCAAAATACTTCTTTTTCCTCCCCGGAGTTGAGGTGTTTAAAATCACCGACCAGCAGGTTCTTTTGTTATTTAAAAACAAAGAGAATGCTGCAAATTCCGTGCAGATATTGAATGATACTTTCGATTCGACCCTTAGCAAATACGGCGACATAATCTACTACACAAAATTTATATATGTTCCGGATTCAACTGTTGTCACATCCGGTAAGGAGCTCTTAAATCTCATTCAGTATGTTCGTGTAAATAACATCGGTTTGTTCAGAAATCGTTTCTACACTGTGAATAACAATGATGCATTCCGTATGAATTCAGAGAATTCCATGGAGCAGGAACTTGAGGATGCAATGAACTCGGATCGTGTTGTCGTCTATTTTCAACCGATATACTCAACAGTGCTCGGACGGTTTTCAAGTGCTGAAGCGCTAGTCCGAATATATGATAAGGAAGGCAATCTCATACCACCCGACAGTTTTATCCATCTGGCTGAAAACAACGGAATGATACTCCGTCTTGGCGAAATAGTTTTTGAAAAAGTATGTGAGTTCATCAAATACGAATCCCCTGAACAATACGGATTGGATTATATTGAAGTGAATCTTTCAATCGTACAATGTATTTACAAGCATTTGGCATCAAATTTTATCAGGATAATGAAAAAATATGACATAAATCCAAGACATATCAACTTTGAGATAACAGAGAGCGCTTCTCTACGCGGAAGAGATACTCTTATTAAAAATATGAACACGCTCATAAATTACGGTGTCAAATTCTCTCTGGATGACTTCGGCACCGGACAATCAAATTTGAATTATATTGTTGATTTTCCTTTTTCGATAATCAAATTCGATAAGAACATGACAAACTCTTATTTTGATAACAAAAAAGCCAAATATATCATGGACACAGCAATGCGAATGATAAAAGGCCTTGGTCTTGAGATAGTCTCCGAGGGTGTGGAGAGCATCGAACAGTTCACTGCTTTAAAAGACCTTGATATAGGCCACATACAAGGGTACTATTTTTCAAGACCGCTTTTGAGCGACGATTTCATTAAGTTTATAAAAGAAAACAATGCCTGAGCTTCTCAGGCATTGTTCAGACTGTAGACAAAGTCCACGGCATGCGCCGTGGATTTTTCTTTGCAAAAGCGCCATAAACCCTGTATTTATCTGGGATTGAGGCACTTTTTCTGGTATAATAGAAGTATCAAAGTTGGGGGATGGGGATTGCCTTTA
>JAILHT010000099.1 GCA_024695665.1 Lachnospiraceae bacterium | reverse complement strand
GCCATCCTCTATATGATTTAAGGTACTTGCACACATCTCGATGCATGAGCATATAGGACAGTCTTCATCCGTACAGTTATGCTCAGCTTCTCTTGCAATATAAAAAGAAGAAAACGTAACGAAAACAAGCAGCATGATTGTGGTGGCACATGCTGCTGCGATTCTTATATTTGATTTAAAATCACGTCTGTTTTCCGTTTTCATTTACTTTGAACACTCCTCGCACAATCCGTAAATAACGGTTCTCATAGGATTTACCTTGAATTTGTGCTCCTCTAAAATATGTGTTTTTATCTCCACGAGTTCATCGCAGTGAAGATGAATAAGCTTACCGCACTTCTCACATTTACAATGAATGCACGGATCTTTCAAATCCCTACTCTCGTGACCGGCATACTCAAAACACGCCGGGGAATTTCCATCGATAATATATTTATTTATGATTCCTTCGTCGACAAGGCTCTCCAGCTGTCTGTATACTGTGGATTGCCCTATCGGAAGCCCCTGCTCCTTGAAGTGTTCGCACACATCTCCCGCAGTTATATGAACGCCTGACTTTGATTTGAAGAATTCAACCAGTATCTCTCTCTGTTTTGTCTTGTATTTGGGTCTGGTATTCATATCATGCCTCCCTATTTTGAATATGAGAATCGTTCTCGAATTCGGGAACCGTTCCCAATTATTGCATTAGATACCTCTTTTGTCAATAGATTTTGTCAACTGTATTTTTTCATTTGTGCTATAATTCTTTTTGTTTTGGAAAGGAGCTAAATATGAACATACATGAATTCGGAGATAAAAATAATCCGGTCATACTCTTACTGCCGGGAACAATCTGCTACTGGAAAAGCAACTTTGAAAAGGTCTGTGATACTCTGGCAAAAAATTATCTTGTTGCCATAGTCTCCTACACCGGTTTCGAGGAGACAGACTCAAAAAACTATACTTCTGTAAATGACGAATTGAATGAAATAGAATCCTATATAATAAAAAACTATGATGGAAAAATACTTGCAGCATACGGTTGCTCCCTCGGAGGAACCTTCGTGGCGCACCTGTGCGAAAGGCACAATATCTCTATGAAATATGGGATAATAGGCAGTTCAGATATGGATAAAGCCGGAAATATTTTGGCCACAATCATGGCTTTTATCGTGGTAAAGATTGTCTATCCTTTTGTAAAAACGGGAAAGTTCAAACCTGATTTTATGCAGAAAAAACTTGAAAAAGAAATGCAATTGTACAATCCCTACAAAAGAGAATTTGTAGCACTGACCGGTTGCATGGAATATGATATGAGTTTTGTTACAAAAGAAAGCATAAGAAATCAATTCAAGTCTGACCTGGTAACTCCTCTAAATACACAAATTGATAACGGTGAGACAAAAATACATGTCTTCTACGCAAAAAATATGGGTGCAAAATATCTCACAAGATACAAAAAGTTCTTCAAGTCTCCCACAATTCATGAACTCGACGGTGAACATGAGGAATTCCTTTGCGTCACCCCGGATAAATGGTGTGATCTTATCAAAGATATCTGCGAGGGCAAATGCTGATTCTTATTTTTTGTTGCTCTCTTCCTTGTTATATTTGTATATCTTGTACATATGATATCCCCAGTCCAGAAGAAGCAAAAGGACTGCTATCAGACAGTAGGCCTCATCAATTGAGTACTCGGCTATATCCGCAACAGCAGGTATTAAGAGCGTGTAGGTTATAATAAGTTTTGCATAGCGAATCATTCTGACTGCCAAAAATCTCACCTTTCCCACAAGTTTTTCGCCTGAACCTACATTAATTGTCTCCGGGTTGTACTCTGCAAGCAAAAGTGCACCATACAATAAAAGCATCATGAGTACTCTGTATATCATCGTATATGACGACACTTCAAAAGCCGCATTATAAAAAATCTGCAGTATGACATAGGCGACCATACCCACAAAAGTCGCTGCCTCCAAAAAATAATCCAGTGCGTGCATCTCTTCTTTACGCATTTCTCTCCTCCAAAACCTCTTCTGCTTTTTTTAACATCTGTTTTAGTCTGTCTGCATTGTCATGCTTTTTTGCCTTGAGATATCCGCTTCTCGCTATGGCTTTTCTCTCGTCATCATGTTCAAGATAGTATCTTGCCTTCGCAACAAGATCCCTCTCATCCTCAAAGCATACAAGATCTTTTCCGTCCTCAAATATCTCATCTATCTCATATTGGTGATTTGTCAAAAGAAATCCCCCGGCTCCAAGAACATCCCATACTCTTAATGGAATTCCCGTCTGAATATTCGGTATCGTGAAGTTCAAGTTTATTTTTGACTCTCTGAAAACAAAAGGCATAGTCATCTTGTAGTCCACAACCGGTTTGCAATTTACCGATATCAACTCGGATGTATCGGAGCCGGTATATACCGTCACAGGGACATGCTTTGAGAGCTCGATCAGATATCTTTTTCTCATCTTCTGCGCTGTCTTAAATCCCAGCACCGTGTTAGCAAATATAATCTGTAGATTTGAAAATGAACCGTCAGATTTGTCGAGTACAAAATTCTTTTCGATCATATCGATCACATCTACAGTCAACAGTCTTGAAAGAATATTTCCGCCGGAAATATTTATCTGTGCCTCCATACAGGCATCTAGATAACCCTTCAGATAATCCGGCATCGAAGGAACCATTTTGTCATACGAATTCTTTTCATAGAGGCTTCCGACAAAGCTTACCTCATCCTCATATTTTATGTCTTCCTTAAAGCCCTCCAAAAGAGCATCCAGTCTCTCATTATTTATCGCAAGCGGCATGTGATAATACTGTTTAACTCCCATGGCATTCATCTCAAAAACATCCGCCTTATCAAACGTGAATCCGACATTGCAGGAATTGAATACAGAGTTGTGTTGCATGGCGATAAGCGGACTGTCACAGTTCCAATAAATATAAGGTACGTTATGCTTCTGACACTCAACGGAAACCGATGCAAAATAATTTATCGTGAAGACAAAATCGTATATATTTTTATTCAGTCGGTCGTTTAAGAGCATTTCAAATTCCGGGTTGTCCTCATACTTGTCGAGTTTCTTTTCTATGACATCACAAACAAAGCCCAGCTTTGCAAAGGCCATCAGTACATCTGTGTAATTGTATGCTTTCCATCTATAGATAAGAATTCTCTTTTTCTCGTACATAATGCTCCTATCTGCACTAAATTCACTTCAGTAATAATAACACAAAAGGGCCTGTCATGCGACAGACCCTTAGTACTCTTTAGTATTGTTTTATGCAAGTGCAGCTGTAATGATAGCCATTGAATATACTTCCTGACCGTTGCATCCACGGCTGAGATCGTTGATAGGTGCATTGAGACCCATAAGGATTGGTCCGTAAGCATCAAATCCACCGAGACGCTGTGCAATCTTGTATCCGATATTTCCTGCATTGATGTCAGGGAAAATGAATGTGTTTGCATATCCTGCTACAGTTGAATCAGGACATTTTGTCTTTGCTACTCTAGGAGCAACTGCCGCGTCAAACTGAAGTTCTCCGTCGATAGCGAGATCCGGAGCTGCTGCTTTAGCCTTAGCGCATGCATTGTGCATCTTGTCAACATCCTCGCCCTTTCCTGAGCCGAGTGTTGAGTAGCTTAAGAATGCAATCTTTGGATCGATACCGAAGATCTTTGCACATTTAGCAGACTCAAGAGCGATCTCTACAAGCTCATCCTCACTTGGTTTGATGTTGATAGCGCAGTCAGCCATGCAGAGAACCTCATCATCTCCTGTTGAAGCAGGACGAACCATGATGAAGCATGAAGATACGATCTTGTTGCCCGGTTTTGTCTTGATAACCTGAAGAGCAGGTCTTACTGTATCTGCTGTAGAATATGTAGCTCCTCCGAGAAGTGCGTCTGCAACTCCCATCTTTACAAGCATTGTTCCGAAGTAGTTTGCAGCTCTTACTGTCTTTGCTGCATCCTCTCTTGAAGCAACCTTTCCTTTACGAAGCTCCATGAAAAGATCAACCATCTCATCGAATCTGTCATATGAATCAGGATCGATGATCTCTGCTCCTCTGATGTTATATCCGGCTTCCTCTGAAGCCTTCTCAATCTCTTCCGGCTTTCCTACAAGTACCGGTTTCAAAAAGTTTCCTGCAAGCAAACGTGATGATGCCTCAAGAATACGTGGGTCAGTTCCCTCTGTAAAAACAATTTTCTTAGGATCCTTTTTAAGGATGTCAATAAGCATTCCAAATCCTGCCATTTTGAATTCTCCTTTTTCTAATTTCTCGTGTTTTTTTGCGCCTGTTTTTAACGCACTAAAATTATTCTAAACACTTTAGATTCAAAAAACAAGATTTCGGAAACAAGTTATTTTATTAACAAAGTTTAGGATATAACTCCGCCGCATGCGACATAATCGTCTCTGTATAATACAAGGTTTTGTCCCGGTGTAGAAGCACGAACCTTGTTGTCAAAAACACATTTTATCCTTCCGTCCGGCAGATTGTATGCGGTACAATTTTCGCCTTTATGTGCATATCTTATCTTCCCCAAAAAGCGCTCTCCGTCCTCAATCTCGCCTACTCCCATATAATTGATGTCCTCAAAGATGACAGTATCTGTAAAGACATCCTCCGCCTCGCCAATGACAACTTCATCGGTATCCGGTCTTATCTCACAGACAAATACAGGATGCCCCATAGAGAGGTTTAGTCCCTTTCTCTGCCCGATTGTATAATGGGTTATTCCCTTGTGTTTTCCTATGATTTCGCCATTCTTATTGATAAAGTTTCCCGGCTTCGGAACCGCATCTTTCACCGCCCGGTCTATAAACCCGGCGTAGTCATTGTCGGATATAAAGCATATTTCCTGGCTGTCAGGCTTCTTTGCAACCGGTATACCCATCTTCTCTGCTATAGCTCTCACTTCATCCTTTGTATACTCTCCCAGAGGCATCAAAGTGTATTTCAACTGTTCCTGAGTTAGATTGCAAAGTGCATAAGTCTGGTCCTTCGCTGTAGTCTTTGACACCCTGACCGCATATCTGCCGTTCTCAAGTTTTGAAATTCTCGAATAGTGACCGGTTGCAATATATTTTGCTCCGAGTTTCCCGGCCTCTTTCATAAGCGCTTCCCATTTTATCTTGCGATTGCACACATTGCACGGATTCGGAGTTCTTCCATTCAAATATTCATTTATAAAATAGGTTATGACCTCTCGCTCGAAATCTTCCCTGAAATCAAAAACAAAATGAGGAATATCCAATGTCTCCGCCACTCTCTTTGCGTCCTCCACCGCGAGAGACTCAGCTTCCTTCCATATATTCATGGTGACCCCATACACGTCATAGCCCTGTTCCTTTAAAAGATATGCACAAACGGATGAATCGACTCCGCCCGACATTCCTATAATTACTTTCTCTTTCATAAGTGCAATTCTACTAAAAAAAATTTTTCAAGTCTATATTTATCATTTTTGTTTGTAAAAAAGACTGTATAATGTTAATCTCTTACACGGGTTAACTTAAACGAATATATTAGGGAGATAGTAATTTATGAGAGCACTTCTTGAGAGAACAACCCCGAAGACCTTCTTTTGGATGGCCTTCGGCGTCATTGTAACAGGACTTGGAAACGCACTTCTTAGGCTTTCCACAATGGGTACCGACCCTTACGGCTGTATGAATCTTGGTATATCAAATCATGTACCTCTGACTTACGGTACTGTACAGGCCTTGGTAGGCCTCCTGTTTTTCATTCCGGTTTTGATCTGTTACAGACACAGCATAGGCTTCGGAACCCTGGCAAACATGTTGGGACTTGCCTACATTTCCGATTTTTTTATCTTCGTATCACAGAACATGGGATATACACCGGACAATCTTTCGGAAAATCTCCCCGCAAGAATAGTTCTTATGATTGTGGGAATCGTATTTATGGCATTCGGACTTGCGCTTTATATGGAGGCTGATTTAGGAGTCGCTTCCTTTGATTCGCTCGCACCGATGATTGAGATGTGGACCAAAGGAAAAATCAAGTTTTCAATCGCAAGAATAATCGGCGATGTGAGCTGTATGGTAATAGGATTTATCCTCGGTGCCATAGTTGGACCGGCGACAATAATAATCGCCTTCGGACTAGGACCGATGGTTGCATTTTTCCGTGGCCTTATCCAAAAAAATGACAATAAATGATAACATTTAACAAAGAAAGACACCTGTTTAAAGGTGTCTTTCTTGCTTTTTTATTATTTTATAATTTGCATTATTCTTACTGTAACTGTGATGTACAATGAGGACATCTTGTTGCTCCGATAGGGATCATGCTCTTGCAGTATGGGCATTCTTTTTCAGTAGGCTCCGCAGCAACTTCCGGTTTCTTCTTCACATTTCTCATAGCATTCATTCCCTTCACGATAAGGAAAACGATAAAAGCCATGATGATGAAATTGATCACATCCGTTAAGAATGCTCCGTATTTGAGGTTACATCCCAAAATAGTGAGCTGCCAGGATGTCATATCCTCTTTTCCGATCATTCCGATTATCGGGTTGATGAGATTCTCCGTGAGTGATGTGACGAGCGCCTGGAAAGCTGCACCAATGATAACACCGACTGCCAAGTCCATTACATTACCTTTCAAGGCAAACTCTTTAAACTCCTCTAAAAACTTTTTCATTTCTATTCTCCCTTTCTTATTTATTTTTTGCCGTTCTTTCGCGGCTTTTTAACAAGATTATCTGTAAGAATCATACAGTCTCTTAAAAGCTGGAAGCGACCGCTTTATCATGTCATGATCGACACAGTATGATATTCTTACATACCCCGGACACCCAAAGCTATCTGCATCTACGAGAAGAAGATTCTCCGTCATGGCTCTCTTTGAAAATTCATCGGAATCTCCATTTGGTGCTTCCATAAACATATAAAATGCGCCTTCGGGTTTTCTTAAATTATAACCTATTTCTTTCAATTCATTATATAACAAATCCCTGTTTTTTTTGTATTCGTTCACATCACCTGTCTGTCCGACACATTTAACAAGCATTTTTTGCATAAGAGAAGGTGCGCAGACATATCCCAGTGTTCTTCCGGCGCCACAAACTGCCGCATATACAGCCTTTGAATCCTTAACCTCATCCGGTACCAAAATCCATCCTATTCTCTCACCCGGAAGCGAAAGAGATTTTGAATACGAATAAGTAACGATCGTATTCGCGTAGTATTTTGTGACAAAAGGAACCTCCACTCCGTCGTAGACTATCTCTCTGTACGGCTCATCGGTCACGAGATATATTGTATGATCGTACTCCTTCTGCTTTCTGTCCAAGAGTTCTGCCAAGGCTTTGATTGTATCCTCACTGTATACAACTCCCGAAGGATTGTTCGGAGAGTTTATTATAAATGCCTTCGTGTGCTCATTTATAAGTTCCTCCGACTTTTTAAGATCAATCTCAAAATTCTTTTTGTCTGCATCCACAACAACAAGCTTTGCGCCGGTTCCTTCCACAAATACCTTATACTCCGGGAAAAAAGGAGCAGCCGTCATAATCTCGTCCTCATTGCTGCAAACTATCGAATGGAAAACGATTGTAAGAGACGCAGCAGCCCCGCATGTCATATAAAAATTGTCCGGGGTGAATTCTGTTTCATATTTTTTGTTCAGATAATCAGCGATTGCCTTTCTGGTAGCCTCATCTCCCTGCGCCGAGGTATAGCCATGGACAGCTACGGGATCCTCCTCCGTCAGAATTCTCTTTATCTCTTCATTCACACAATCGGGAGCCGGTATGGAAGGATTGCCTATACTGAAATCATAGACATTCTCTTTTCCTATCTCAGCAGCTTTTCTTTTTCCGAACTCAAACAGTTCTCTTATCGCGGAACGTTTTGTCCCGAGCTTGTACATTTTTTCAGATACTTCCATTTTGCCTCCAAATCCTATTTCGCTTTTTCTTCTTATGCCTTTAAAAATTCATCTATCTCCTCTGCGATGAGCTTTAATGACTCCTTCCAGAAATCGGTACTCTCAAGATCCACACCTATCAGTTTTCCGCATTCCTCTGTCGTGTGACTTCCGGCTTCAGCCAAAAACTTGTTATACTTAGGGATAAATGCCTCCCCCTCTTTCAAATACATTGCATAGAGTCCCTGTGCGAGCAGATTTCCGAATGCATACGGATAATTGTAAAAGCTGAGCCCTGAAATATAATAATGACTCTTGCATGCCCACATAAACGGATGTCTGTAATTCGGATCGATTCCATCCCCGTAGGTCTTATCCTGTGCCTCGAGCATCATCTTGTTGAGGTCTTCAGGCATAAGGAATCTGTCTCTGCAGTTGTCAAATACAGCAGTCTCAAAAAGATACCTTGAGTATATATCAACAACACACTGAGCTTTCTCTTTTATATCACTCTCCAAAAGGGCAAGTCTCTCCTCACCATCGGCTCTTTTAAGTGCATAATTTCCCAGGAACACCTCATTGAAGGTCGATGCGGTCTCTGCAAGCTGCATAGGATAATCACGGTTCAACGGAGCGGTTCTCTCCATCTGTCTTCCCTGATAAGCATGTCCGAGTTCATGTGCAAGAGTATCCACAGCGCCGAAGGTACCGTCATAGTTTGTGAGAATTCTGCTCTGTTTCAATTCACATACCTCACCACAGTATGCTCCACCCTCTTTTCCTGTTCTCGGATAAAAATCTATCCACTCATTTTCAAAGGCTTCCTTCATCATATCAGACAGTTCCGTGGTAAAACCGCTAAAGCATGTGAGAAGATAATCTTTTGCCTCCTCAAGCGAGTATTTCTTGTCGTCTTTTCCGAGCGGTGCAAATATCTCAAACCAAGGTAAACCGTTTGAGTATCCCAATAGCTCACCTTTTTTTCTGAAGTATTTTCTAAAAACAGGAATATACTCATCTATAGCCTTAAACATTGCATCAAGAGTGGATTTACTCATATGTCCCTCTGCAAGTGTCATATCAAGCGGTGAGTCGTATCCTCTCTTCTCCGTGATATACCAGGTCTGATTCTTTATGTTATTCAATGCAAATGCTATTGAGTCTGCTATCTTTTCATATCCTTTTATCTCCGCCTCGAATGCGCTTTTTCTGACAGCAGGATCTGAATCATATGCAAGATTTCTGATTTCTGACAATGTGACCTGCTCCCCCGCATAATCAATCTTCACATTTGATGTGAGATAGGACTGCAAAGTACTCCAGGCCGAAGCTCCGGTCATATCCATAGCGGCAAGAACTGCCTCCTCGTCGTTCGAGAGAAGATGTTTTGCCTGTTCCTTCACATCTTTTAAAAGAAATGTGTATTCTTTTATCTTCTCGCTCGTCATAGCTTTTTTGTCGATATCTGTCGTGAGTGCAAGAAGCTTATCTGCAGCTGCCTCATCGGCACTGTACTCCGATGCCAGTTTTCTTATTCTGTTCTCCTGAGCCATAATCTCACCGTTTCCGGTGTCAGTGGAATGTCTGAATTCCAGGTATGAAAAAAGCATTCCCGCAAGTTTCTTTCTCTCCTCAAGGCAGGTGAGAACCTCTTCAACATCTTCTGTTTTAAGATCCTCATCCCAATCTTCCCTGTTTACGATTGCTTTTAATTTGTCGCTTTCTTCTTTGAACTTTTTAATATCAGCTTCGTATTTCGGATCGTCAAAACCTTTATATATAACGTCCAGATTCCATTCTGTATTCATAATTTACACCTCCAAAAATTCATAGATAATTGTAGCACACACACAAAGCAAAAAGAAGACAGAAAACCTTAGTCTTCTGCCTTCTTTGGTTATTTTATATTGTATTATCTGGTGCACTTTGCAGCAATTCTTATAATATTTGCCGCACAGTACTGAAGATCTCCGAGTGTGATCTTGAATCCATCCATCTCTTTGTCCTCGTTAATTGCCTCTACAATATCATCGATATTCTTCTGGCATCCAGGCTCCTGAAGATCATTTCCGGCCTTTATACATCCTACGGATGAAGCGATTGGATAGATGTGTCCGTACATACCTGTTAGAACAGGAACATCCATAGATGTCATCCAGTCTGTCATGATAAGTCCGTCGAATCCCCACTCATCTCTTGCTGCGCTCTGAAGCATATCATACTGATTTGCTGCATGAGTTCCGTTTATAAGGTTGTATGAAGTCATTATAGACTTCGGCTTTGAATCCTTGATTGTAATTTCAAAGTTCTTGAGATAAATCTCACGCATTGCTCTCTCTGAGATATGTGAGTTTACAAAGTATCTGTTGTCCTCCTGTGAGTTTGCGGCAAAATGCTTGATACAGGTTCCGACTGTAGGCTCTTTCTGAACACCCTTTGTCATAGCTGCTGCACACTTTCCGGCGATAACAGGATCCTCTGAGTAATACTCAAAGTTTCTTCCATTGAGCGGATTTCTGTGAATATTCATAGCAGGTGCAAGCCAAAGATCGCAGTTGAACTCGAGCATCTCTATTCCTATGATACTTCCCATCTCCTCGATCATATCCATATCCCATGATGTTGCGAGAGTCATTCCAATTGGAATAGCTGTACAATACTGATAGTAATCTTCGGTTCTCTCATTTATCTTTGACTCGTCGAATGGGACGAAGTTCGATCCCATCACATCTCCGCCCGGGACTCTCTCTCCGTCCGTAACTTTGTAATGAGGTGTGAGACGAAGTCCTGCAGGTCCGTCAGGAAGTATGATAGGTTTTACATGTCTGTCCTTCTCTAAGATATTCGTAGTCTGTCCTGCTGCACCCGGAACACTTATACCATTGTTTCCTACGATGCTACCTCCCTCTTTGACAAAGTCTCCTACGCAGACAGTAGCAAGTTCTTCAACTGAGAGCTGCGCAACCATATCTTCCACGGTAGCCTTTCCGCTAAGTATGTCATCCATTGTGACTTTTTCTGTCTTGTCTGTCTTAAGAACAGGTCTCTCTCCCTGGTATTTGATTGTCTTTGTCTCTATAGCAGAGGCGTCTATTGCAATCTTCTTTGCAGCTGCCTTCTCGCTCTCTTCTGAAGCGTATGTATAAGGCTTGCCGTTTGGCTTGATCTCCTCAACGCGTCCGGCAGGATCAGCAAAGAGATTCTTGTTTATCTCGGTCTTTACTGTCTCTGCAAGCTCCAAAGCTGCAACAACCTTTGTACATCTTGAGCTGTTTCCCACACGTACAAAATAGGTTCCTTTCTCAAGCTCCCAGGCCGCATCCTTCTCACTGTAAGAAGCCGCTGTTGCAAGATCGAAGCATGCGCTTACAACCTGCTCCTCACCCGGCTTCAAAGTCTTTGTCTTTACAAAAGCTTTGAGTTCCTGATAAGGCTTGTCAATCTCTCCGCAAGGAGCCGAAACATAAACCTGTACAACCTCGCGTCCGTCATAATTTCCTATATTCTTAACTTTTGCGCATGCAGTTACTTTTGTTCCTTCAAGCACAACATCCTCTTCGGATATCTCAAAGTCTGTATATCCTTTTCCGAAACCAAACTCATATGTAGGCTCAACACCGAAGGTATCGAAATAACGATATCCTACATATATACCCTCTGTGTGATACTCATCGTTCAAATTGCCGTTGTTGTGGCTGAAATTCTCTGATGAAGGATAGTCCATATAATCCTTTGCCCAGGTATCTGTGAGCTTTCCGCTTGGAGAAACCTCTCCGGATACAACCTTTGCAACTGCCTCACCGGTGATATTTCCCATCTGTCCGATAAGCATGATGGCATTTAAGCCTTCTACCTTCTTGAGTTCCTCAATATCCATAACTCCGCCGACGTTCAAGAGAACAATAGCATTTTTGTAGAGTTTTGACATTGCCTTGATTCCTTCAAGTTCTCCGCTTCCGAGATAATAATCTCCTTTTTCGTTGTGGCGGTCACAACCTTCTCCGGAGTTTCTTGAAATGATATAGATTGCTGTATCCGTATCGGAATCTTTAAAATCCTGCTCTGTGATAGCCTGTCCGTCAGGATCCTTATACTGATATACTCCGAAAGTAACTGAAAATTCAGGAAGATTTTTCTCCTTTGCGATTCTCTTTACATCCTCCGCATATTTGATCTTGTTCTCTCCGACAAGTTTCTCGTAAGCGTCAAGCCAGTTCTTCGTTGTTACCGTATAGCCGGCTTTCTCAAATCCCTGTTCGATAGTTGTATAATCTCTGGTATTCACATCTCCGGAACCTGTTCCACCCTTTATTGTAAAACGTGCTCCGCTTCCGTAAAGTGCTATATTTCCTTTCTTCTTTAAAGGAAGAACTCCGTCATTCTCAAATACAACGGCGCACTCTCCTGCAACTGCCAGAACTCTCTCTTTAGCCTTGCGCTCCCTGTCGGAAACTTCAGGTGTTCTTGAACCATAAAATTTACCCATTTTTCTTCTCCTTTTGTTAATATATTCACTTACCCCGTCATTATAACAAAATTTTCCCCAGCAAAGTAGAACAAAACTATTATATTTTTATAAAGAACTCAAAAAAACACCGCGATTTTATGTCAAAATCACGGTGTAATATGTCATTTTATTCTATTCCATCACCAATTTGACGATTTCTCTCAGGTCATCCTCCCTTGAATAGAGCAGTTTTTTCAGTTCATCGTCCGGCTCGGTCAGATCCGGTACCATCACCGCTCTGCATCCGGCGGCATATGCGCTCTTTATCCCGTTCGGAGAATCCTCGACAGCTATCGTATCTGCAGGGTCAACCTCAAGCATGCTGCACGCATAAGCATATGGATCGGGATAAGGTTTTCCGTGCGGAACACTCTTTGCGGATATGATTTTGTCGAGAAGATCGTAAAGTCCGGCCTCTTTTGTTCGCTTCACTGCCGTATCGTAAGCCGTTGCAGTCACAAGCGCCGTCATGCACCCTTTTTCCTTGAGTTCTTTAAGGACCTCTTTTGCATACGGTTTAAGTTCGATAGGATTCTTTATAAGTTCCTCCTCCATGATTCGTACTCTCTCATTGTAGACTCTCTCCCACCAGATTTCGTCTCCGTACCAGTCTTTGAACTTTTTCTTCGCAGACTCCCTCTCGAGGCTCCTGAGTTCCAAAGCCATCTCATAAGTGAAATCAAGTCCCAAGAACTTTCCAGCCTTAACCCAGCAAGCTATATATATTTTCTCCGAATCGAGGAGAACTCCGTCCATATCAAAAAGAACCGCTTTTATCATCTGATTGCATCCTTCATCTCTTTAACAAATTTTGCGACGGGATAAACACAGTCTCTGCCGTACTCCTTGCAGATTTTAACTATGGCAGATCCGACAATAGCTCCGTCCGATTTTTCTGCCATCTCCTTTGCGGTTTTTGGGTTTGATATTCCAAATCCGACAGCGCAAGGTATATCATTTACCTCCTTTGCAAGGTCAACCATCGCCTTTATGTCTGTTGTAATCTCGCTTCTCACACCGGTGACACCGAGGGATGAAACGATATACAAAAATCCTTTTGCATCCTTTGCTATGGATTTTATTCTGTTCTTTGACGTAGGCGCAACAAGTGAAATGACATCCAGATCATATTTTGAGAAAGGCTTATCGAATTCCTCTTTCTCCTCATACGGAACATCCGGAAGTATTACTCCGTCTATACCAACCTCCTTGCATTTTGCGGCAAAGCGATCCAGATCATAAGAAAAAAGCACATTCGCATATGTCATAAATACCATAGGTATCTTGACTGTCTTTCTCACTCTGACTACCATATCAAAAACCATGTCCGTTGTCACATCATTTTTTAAGGCTCTTATATTTCCTTCCTGTATCACAGGTCCTTCCGCCATTGGGTCCGAGAAAGGGATTCCAAGCTCTATAAGATCAGCGCCTGCTTCCACCATTGCATATATAAGTTTCTCAGTTGTCTCAAGGTCGGGATCTCCGCATGTTATGAAGGGGATAAACGCCTTTCCGTTCTCAAAAGCTTTTCTGATGTTACTCATAAAGATCCTCCCCTCTGTATCTTGCTATTGCAGCAACGTCCTTGTCTCCACGTCCGGAGACAGTGACTACCATTATCTTGTCCTTGTCCATCTTCGGTGCCTCTTTTATTGCATATGCAATGGCATGTGCGCTCTCTATCGCCGGTATGATTCCTTCTGTTCTTGAGAGATATTCAAATGCGTCCACTGCCTCATCATCCGTGATTGCAACATATTCTGCTCTTCCAATGTCATGAAGATAAGCATGCTCCGGTCCGATTCCCGGATAGTCAAGTCCTGCCGAGATAGAGTACACCGGCGCAATCTGGCCGTATTCATTCTGGCAAAAATATGACTTCATTCCATGGAAAATACCGAGTTTTCCGGTGCTTATTGTGGCTGCGGTCTCCCAGGTGTCTATTCCTCGTCCTGCCGCCTCACAGCCTATGAGTCTCACATCCTTGTCCTCTATAAAATTGTAAAAGGTACCTATGGCGTTCGATCCGCCTCCGACGCATGCCACCACGGCATCCGGAAGTCTTCCCTCTGCCTTAAGCATCTGCTCTTTTATCTCTTTGCTTATAACCGCCTGAAAATCCCTGACTATTGTAGGGAAAGGATAAGGTCCCATACATGAACCTATGACATAATGAGTGTCCTCTATTCTTCCGGTCCACTCTCTGAAAGTCTCAGATACAGCATCTTTTAGTGTTGCCGTTCCCGATGTGACGGGGTGTACTTTTGCCCCGAGAAGTTTCATTCTGTATACATTTAAAGCCTGGCGTTCGCAGTCTTCTTTTCCCATGAAGATCTCACATTCCATGCCCATCATGGCCGCAACCGTCGCTGTCGCAACCCCGTGCTGTCCTGCACCGGTCTCCGCTATAACTCTTGTTTTTCCCATTTTCTTGGCGAGCAAAACCTGACCTAATGCATTGTTTACCTTGTGAGCTCCGGTGTGGTTTAAATCCTCTCTCTTTAAGTAAATCTTTGCGCCGTTCAGATCCCTTGTCATTCGCTCTGCATAATACAATCTGCTCGGTCTGCCCGCATATTGATTCAAAAGTTCCTCAAGCTCCCTGTTGAAATCCGGGTCATTCTTGTATTTATTGTATGCCTCCTCAAGTTCGAGCACAGCGTTCATCAACGTCTCGGAGATGTACTGACCTCCGTGCACTCCAAATCTTCCTTTACCCATTACAATTCCTCCGTGGTGTTTTGTTTCACACTTTAATGTGTTACACATTTGAAGTAATTATAAACATTTGGCCTGTCGTAGGCAACAAAAAAATGCAAACATGTTATAATTAATAAACTTGTTGTAGAATAAGAATTTTTTAGCACGTAAAGGAAGATAAAAACCTTGCACAGATATATAGAATATACAATAGACGATAACAGCACCGAACTTACCGTTGAACGCTACCTGAGAGGAAAACTCTACTCAAAACAGAACATAGTCGAACTCAAGAAAATACCTGACGGTGTCCTAAAAAACGGTGTCTTCTCAAGAATGAACGAAACTATAAAATGCGGGGATGTTTTAAGGATACATATCACGGACCCATCCTCCTCGGAACATGTCATTCCGGTAAAACTCCCTCTAGAGATTGTGTACGAGGATGAGGATATAATCGTTGTGGACAAGCCGGCTCGCATGCCTACTCACCCGTCGATGAGCAATTATGACAACAGCCTCGCGAACGCTTTGGCTTACTATTTCAAAGAAAAAAACGAGGATTTTGTGTTCCGCTGCACCAACCGACTCGACCGTGACACATCAGGTCTCACCGTGGTAGCAAAGCATTTTGTCAGCGGAAATATACTGTCCGAAATGGGCGCGAAAAAAATGATAAAAAGAGAATATCTTGCGATAGCAAGCGGTCATCTCGTTCCCCTTGAAGGAACGATAGATGCTCCCATCGAGAGAGTCCCGGGCAGTGTGATAAGAAGATGCGTGGATTTTGAGAACGGCGAGCGCGCTGTAACTCATTATAAGGTCGTCAAATATGCGAAGGAACACACTCTGGTTTCCCTTGTTCTTGAGACAGGACGAACTCATCAGATACGTGTGCATCTCAAGTACATAGGATTCCCACTCATAGGCGATTACCTCTACAACCCGGATGAGAGGCTTATCCAAAGGCAGGCTCTTCATTCACATAAATTGAGCTTCACCCATCCTATGACAGGTGAAGCCCTAAGTTTTGTCTCAAATATGCCTAAAGATATGCAATATGCTTTTGGTAACGGTTAACCCGCATTGAGCGGCTTTGTGATTGATCCGCTGTAATTCAAGGTGCCATCTTCAAGTTTTACAATGCTCAAATCCAAACTGTATCCGTCGTCAGAGTAAAGATAGAAGCCTAAAAGTTCCTGTGTCTCATAATCAAAGTTTGGTGTACCTGTAAAGCTTACATCCACTCCCTCAATATTTACGGTTGTTGTTGATGTTCCGTTTCTCTCGACAACAACGGTTATCTCACCGAGATCTCCGCTCATTGTGTATGTACCTTCATATGCTCCGTATATCGACTCTGTATAATCTATATATGTAAAGTTTGAACCGTTAAATTCAACTATCCAGTCAATTCCCGGTGCTCCGTTGTCATCATTTATGGTCATAAAATCCCATTTATCCTGGTAAGTCATCAATGTTCCGTCAAATGAGGTTCCGTCCTCCGCAGTAAGTGTGGCAGAACCGGTCTCTTCAACTTTCAATGTCATTCTACCGAACTCATCGGATTCTGCTGTATACTCTCCTACAATCTCGGATACACCGTAGTCATATGCACCCATTTCAGCCGAGGTTATTTTTCCGTCGGCAACGGTTATAGTGTACTGTGTTGAACTCTCTTTCTCATTTGAGGTGAAAAGAATGGTACTGTCATCTTTTTTCTCATAGGTACCCATGTACTCAAATGTCGATCTGTAGCTTCCCGAATAGTTGTATGAGTCAATGAACTTTGCCTCTGTATCGTTAAGACAGATCAAAGTGAACTGTTCCTCGAAGGTTGAGCCTTCTTCCGTATCTTTTTGTATTATATCTGAGTACAATACCGATGCAGCCTCATCAATCCCTTCGATGCTGACATTTGTAAGTACATCATCTGCATCAGCTTCCTCTGTTGTCTTCTCTGTCTCTGCCGCAGGTGATCCTGTTGTCTGATCGCTTCCCATTGCATCACATCCGGCTGCGCTTATGCAAACTGCGCAGAGTGCCATTATCAATAAATATCTCTTTTTCATATTATCCTCCTACTTAACCAAATCTGATCTTACATATCCGGTAAAATTATAACCGAAATATGAAAAACTTACACCATACCATTTTTTTCCGTCCGCTCCCGTCGTCTCGGATGTAATATTCATATTGGTTCCCTGTCTTACCTTTGTGACAAGATTTCCTGTTGCAGATGCTGTTCCTCTGACATTTATAACAGGAAGCGTTGAAGACATAACCTTTCCCACATTGCTTGCTGTATCAGTCTGTGCAGGTGCTGCCTGAACAGGTGTCGATGCTGTCGCTGTTGTCTGAGATGCCCCTGTGACTCCGCAGGAAGCTGCATCCGTAGTCAATAAGTCACTTCTTATATATCCTTCGGTATCTTTTCCGGTTCTTGCATCTTTAAAAGAAACCTTTGACCACTCTTTTCCATCCTTATCATTTGCGCTTCCGTTCTTTACAACGGCACTTCCCTTCACAAGACCAGTGACTACCGCTGCATCGGTTCCTGCTCCGCCTCTCACTCTTGCTGCCGCAACTCTGACATACATAGTATTTGCCGGAGCCTGTGTTGTTGCAGCAACAGTATTAGTTGAAGGTGTGGTATCTGTCGCAGTCAGTGCGGTTGAAGTCTGTGTTGCTGTCTCCAATGTAACAAGATCTTCTCTGATGTAACCTTCGTTTGTTCCATCATTGTATGCAAAATATACTTCATACCATTTCTTGCCTTCATTGTCCAAGGCTTCGGACAAAATAGTTACCTGTTTTCCCTTTGTGAGCTGGCAAACGACCTGATTCTGTGTACCCGCACCTGTTCTTATATTTGCCACCTCATTTTTAACATTCGCCCTGGTTCTTGCCGCAAATACAGGCAAAGCACCCATCAAAATACATGACATGCAAATAATAACCATACTGACAAATCTTTTCGTTGATTTCATCATAACCCTCCTTGATTCAAAAACGGAATCTGTCTCGTCCGTTTTATTCACGGTCATTATACTCCAAATATTGTGTCAGTCCAGTATTTACGGGGGAATATATGGTATTCTTTAGATTTTTTTAGAATTGACTTTAGATATATTCAGAACTGCCATACAAGGAAAAATGGGCAAAAAAAATGGCTATCTTTAGAGATCTGTACCTTCGGTAAACAAACCTCTAAAAACAACCTATAACCAACCTTCTCACAAATGATTATATTATATATTTGTTAAAATGCAAATGATTTTCATCATTTTATTGAATTTTTTGTGAAAATCATACAAATATTTTCATTTTGTTGATTTTCTCTGCGAGCCAATTTGTGAAAGTTAACGTCATATCTTCCGCTATATCCTTCGGATACATATAATATCCGTCAGATATCTCATATGGATACCATACTATCTCCGAGTTATACATTGCCTTCCTCATCTTCTTCAGATAGCCGGATGAAATACGAAATGCTCCTACACTGACATCGTTTAAATCCTCGGGATCTATATACTCCCAAACCGTATCAAGCATAGCTCTATACATTTTTTCCCATCCATCCACGCATATCATCGGATCGAAACAGAGTCTTATCTTATGCCCTATCCCTGCAGCAGTCTTTGCGGTCTGTAGTCTTGATCTGAGCCCCGGCGCACTTTTCTCGTATTTTTTTGAGATTTCCTCCGGTGAGATGGTGAATGCGTAATATACCCTGTCACATTTTTTTATATTCTTAAAGAACGCTTCATTTGCACTTTTCGTCCTGACCTCGATCCTTAAGTTTTCATTTTCAAGTGTGAAATCCACCCATCTCTCTACAAAATGCAGGATGTTCTCCAATGCGAGAAGATCGGTATCATAAGATACACAAAGATAAACAGGATGAAGCTTAAGAGCCTGCCTTACCTCCTCGAAAACGCTCTTAAGATCCACGTAAACCACCGTATGTCCCGATGGATACATACCCTTCAGATAACAATATTCGCAATCATATATACAATTCTTCACGCATGAAGTGTAATAAAAATGTTCGTTTCCGAAACTCTGACAAACAGGAGCCCCCGGATACATAAGCTTTGCATGTTGTCTCGCAAGGATGAGGCTCTTGTTGTTTTCTTCTGAAATTATGTCCTGATTCTTTCTGAAAAAAATATCCTTGCAGTCATCGATATAGATTATTTTTGCATTCTTAAACTGTTCCAGTATCCTTTTTGTCTCCGTGTCTCCTGCAATATCCTTTTCTATATATATATGAGAATATGCTTTTCTTGCCGGCGCAAGATCAGATTCCGTCCCGCTGTCACTCTCCAAAAGTTTTACTTCCCTCTTCAGATACTCTAGACATTTCTTGGCATCCTTTTTGTCCCTGCATGGAAGAAGATCTTCCCTCTCCATCTTTGATACGAGCTCATCACAAAAGCTATCTTCATCATCAGTCTTTAAGCACAGATAATGAATGATATTCTCAAGCGCAACACTCATGCTGTCACTGCATTTAAATAATTCTTTGAACCTGTCTGTAAGTTTTTCTATCCTATCATCCAAAGGCTTTCTTTTTTCCCCTGAATCCTGCATTTCCTCAAAAATGATCTCTTGTTCAGAGAAAAAACATACAAATGAAGCGCTTCCTCTCTCCGACAAGAGTTTTTTTGCCTTTTCATATGCCTTTTTGTCCGAAAGCTCATCCTCAAAAAAAGGCAGTGCAAACAAATCCGGATAACAGGACTTTCCTGTATCCGGATCTGTGATTTTGTTTGCTATCTTATATATATTTCTGTCATAATTCTCAAACATACATTTAAATCCCCATGAGATGTGTGACAAACTGCTCCGCTGTTCTTCCCGAGATTCCTCCGTGAGAGAGTTCCCACTTGTTGGCCTCGGCGCATATCTCGTCCTCAGGCATATCTATTCCGTTTCTTCTTGCGAGTTCAACAACAATCTTGAAGAATTCCTTCTGCCCCGGTCTCTGATAGTTTATTGTGACACCGAAACGGTATGCGAGAGACAGTTTCTCCTGCATGGTATCGGAATGGTGAAGTCCGTTGTCCATCTCCACGTCATCCCTGTCTTTCCAGGTCTCCTTCACTAGATGTCTTCTGTTTGATGTCGCATATATAAGCACGTTGTCCGGCTTCGTCTCGACACCACCCTCTATGACAGCCTTCAAAAATTTGTACTCTGTCTCGAAATCCTCAAACGAAAGGTCATCCATATATATAATAAATTTGTAATTTCTGTCCTTTATTTGCGCTATGAGCTGTGAGAGGTATTTAAACTGATGCTTGTATACCTCTATCATTCTGAGTCCGTCACCGTAAAACTCGTTTACAATCGCCTTTATGCTGGTTGATTTTCCGGTACCGCTGTCACCGTACAAGAGCACATTGTTTGCCTTCTTGCCGTCAACAAACGCCTTTGTGTTCTCTACAAGCTTCTTTTTCTGAATCTCATAACCGATGAGATCATCCAGCATAACCCTCTCCATATTGTTTATCGGAAGGAATTTAACCGAGTCGTCCGCTTTTGTGGTGATTCTGAATGCCCTGTTAAGTCCGAACTCTCCGAATCCGAAGGCGGTGTAAAAATCGGTGACACACTTAAAGAAATCCTCATCGCTCTCCGCCTTGTCAAGAACCACCTTCAGTGCTTTGACTTTCTCGCAGATGTTCTTGTGATACATGGCAGACTCATCCCATGCCGGCTTGAAATTTTTAACCCTTGCCATGGTATTCACGCCAAGAGTCCTCTCCATATCGGAAAAATCATAATCATACAGTTTCTTAAATACTGTGATGTCTTCTTTTCCGAATTCGACAATGCTGCCCTCTACATCCCGCTTTTTCTCACACACTCTGGTGAATGGGTTCTCATCCATTATGAGTAAATATATGATGTAGCTGTGCCAGATATCCCCTTCAAAGCCGTATTTTACCGCCATTTCAAGCAGTTTTTTTACCTGAACGAAGAAATTTTTCCTGACAATATCCATATCTCCTTCGCCGTTTTCACAGCAGACTGAAATATTTCCAAGTTCCTTTAACAAAGAATACTCCGGCAACTCTCCGAAAAGAACCATATCCGATAAAAGTTTGTGCATTTTCTCCTCCTAGTACCTTCTGTTGTAAGCAAACCCGAAAAACGCACCTATAATTCCCCCGATTATATGTGCAAAGTTTGCAATATTATCACTCAAAAACAATCCTTCATATATCTGTTGTCCCAAAAATATAACCGCAACAAGTATGAAAGTCAAAGGGATCTCCCTGTCGTAAAAACTTGTAAAGGATGACAGCAATATAAAAGCAAAACATACTCCACTCGCACCGAGGAGTTCACTCTCACGAAAAATTACATAATTCACTATTCCGGTCGATAAAGCGGTAACCAAAATTATATACATTATAGATCTTGAACCGTATTTCTCCTCGAGAAGCGGTCCCAGTAAAAGTATGTAGCTCATATTTGGAATCAGATGATCCCAACCCGAATGTCCGAATACATGGGTTATAAATCTCACATATGTCATCGGGTCCGTGAGCGATGAATGATATGTTGAAAAGATTAAACTGTTGGCATATCCCGCTGTCATAATATTCAATATCAGCGCAAATATGCATATGGCTCCGAATCCCAGCACCGCCGGGGAATTGAATGTAATCTTCCACATTCCGCTTCTATTTACCTTAGACATTGTTATTCTCCTCAAGTTCGACTGCTTCAAGTCTGTGTTTTTCTTTTAAACTGTTTGATATGGGTTTAAATTTTTCGCTGTCATTGAAGAGTGCAAAAAGTCTGGCTGTATTTATCGCATCATCCATTCCGTCATGTGCCCTTCCTTCAAAATTAAGTCCCACCATCTTAAGGGCATTCTCCAAAGACGTCGAGTGACAGGCTTTGACAGCAATGTCAAACATCCTCTGAAAATCCTCCCAGTTGTTCATCATGGCACAGATTTCCGAAGTAATCTTTATATTTTTCAGGGTGAGTTCTTTCATAAACTGTGCTCTGTCGCAGTTGCTCCATGCATATACTCTAAACTCTCCGTCCTTTGCGCACCAGTCCACAAAATCGCCTACCGCCTCGGTAAAAGTTTTCTCGTTCTTTACCATGTCATAAGAGATTCCGGTGATGTTATTTATAATATAATCAATCTCCGTATTGTATTCGGGCTTAAAATAGCATTTGAACTGTGATATCTCATTCATATCCTCATCAAGTTTTATCGCACCGACCTCGATGATCTCCTTGCTGCAAATGTCATATTCTTCCTCATACTTTTTGTCTACGGGATTCATCTCAAAATCCACTATTATTGATTTCATTGCTCATTCCCTTTGCCCATTCAAAAGTTACTTTTTACATAATACCTCATTCTAAACTTCTTTGCCATAAAAAAAGCCGGACGAAAAACGTCCGGCCATTTTATTTTTATGCTTCTTTTTTCCAGTTCTTATAATTCTCGTACTTTTTCTTCTTGTGTGGTGTTGAAGCCCAGATTTTCTCTGCTGCAGGTGCCCATGCCTTGGCATAATCATCACATTTAGAGCAGAGTTCGTCTGCTGTCTCCGGAGACTCGAGGTTTGTACTCTTTGCACCGGTTCTTGCGACCATCTCACGAAGGATCTTCGGATTCTCAAGCATCGGACATGGACGAAGATGGTTGTTGTTGAATGGCTGTCCATCATGATAAGCCATAAACAACGGGCTCTGTAATATCTCAAGAATAGATTTGTCATGGATATTTGAATCAGAGTAATGGATGAATACACATGGCTCTGCATCTCCGCATGAGTTGATATGGAAGTAGTTTCTTCCTCCTGCGATACATCCTCCGACGAACTCACCGTCATTCTGGAAGTCCATAGGATAGAAACAAATATCATTATCAGGATTTGTTCTGATATCTCTAAGTCTCTCTATGATATATTTTCTCTGCTCGATTGTAGGCATAAGCTCAGGAACGGCATTCTTTCCTACCGGCATATAATGGAAATAGAATCCGAATCTTGCACCGTTGTCTGTGAGAAGTTTAAAGAATGCATCACTTGTGACTGCCTCAATATTTGCTCTTGTATAACATACACTGGTTCCGAAAAGGATTCCGTATTTCTTGAAGAGCTTCATTGCATTCATAACTGCCTCGTAGTGTCCGTCACCACGTCTCGCATCGTTTGTCTCCATGGTTCCCTCTATAGACAAAAGGAAAGTCATGTTTCCGAGTCTCTGTACTTCCTTGCAGAACTCCTCGTCTACCAATGTAGAGTTTGTAAACATTGCAAGTTCAACATCTCTGTGTTTTTCAGCAAGTCTCAAAATATCTTTCTTTCTTACAAGTGGTTCTCCACCTGTCATAAGGTAAAGGTAAACTCCAAGTTCCTTTCCCTCTGTAATAATCTTGTCCATATCTTCGAAAGTCATATTGTACTTTCTTCCGTATGTTCCTGACCAGCAACCCTCACAATGCATGTTGCAGGCTGTAGTCGGATCGAAAAGGATGAGCCATGGAATATTGCACTGATATTTCTCACGGTTCTTTCTTATCATCTTGGTTCCTCTGAAGAATGCCTCAAAACCAAGGTTCATGATAGCTGTCTTAGCTACGTTTTTATCAGTCTCATCTATAGTCTGATTGATAAACTTAACCCACTTGTTATCCTTGTCGCAAATGGCTTTCTTTACCATATCATATGTTTCATTTGAAAAATCATTTCCCCAAAAAGTACGAGCCATATCAACAAGCTCTACATATGTTTTGTCTCTGTCTTTATCCAAAGATTTAAGTACTTTGTCTACAAGCACCTCTGCAGCTTTTCGCTCTGCGGCGTGTGACAGTTTGTCTAATGTGTTTGCCATAATTTTCCTACCTCTCATCCTACTTTTTTGTAAAAAATCATTTACAACTCAATTTCCCATGTCTATACTAAAAATAAATACAACTGAACCAACGGTACAAGTGTAACACCGCTTCAATTGTTTTTCAACCCTTAATGAGCAATCATCCTCATTTTGGAACATAGGTGATAAAACTGTACCATCCATATAAACAACAGTTTTCAAAATAATAAGCAGCAATGGTAAACGGCAGGTAAAATGAACAGCGAAACAGAACTATCAAAGAAAAATGTTACCCGCATGAACAATGTCGAGTCAAACAAAATTACAAAAGAATGTCTGCAGATGGCGCTTGTAGCGCTGATGCAGCAAAAGAGTTACGATAGAATATCTATATCCGAGCTCGTGAAAAAAGCGGGTGTCTCAAGGACATCCTTCTACAGAAATTATTCTTCAAAGGAAGATATCATCTTAGACGTTGAAAAGGATATCCTATCCACCTGTGTGGATGCTCTATTCACACCAAAATATGAGAACAATCTCTACCAGTGGTTCTATGATATCTTTGAAAAAATCAAGGAGAACACTTATGTATTCGATCTCATATGTGTTGCAGGTATGGACAATATCCTTTTTTCAAATGCTCCCGATCTTTTGGCTGAGCATTTCAACATCACGGACAATGTCAAAAAATATCACTTTACGGCTTTGTTCGGAGGTCTTAAGGATGTAATGCTATCCTGGTTTAAAAATGATATGCCCGAGAGTCTTGATGATATGGCAAGAATCTGCGAGGACATGTTTAAACCGTTCGTGGCAATGGAAAAAGAACTCTTAAACAATTAAAATAAAGCTTGTCACCTATTTGGTGACAAGCTTCAGACTGTAGACAAAGTCCACGGCATCTGCCGTGGATTTTTCTTTATAAAAGTGCGGGAAACTCAGTATTTATCTGGCTTAAAGCGCTTTTTCTGGTATAATAGAAGTATCAAAGTTGGGGATGGGGATTGCCTTTATGATGACTTCTAATACCGAAAGTAAGCGTGAACAAATGCAGCTTGTGAGCATGGACGATCTGGTACCTCAGGATCACATGCTCAGGCTTATTGATAAAGCCATAGACTGGTCATTCATATATGACCTTGTTGAAGATAAGTATTCATCAGACATGGGCAGGCCTAGCATGGATCCTGTCACTC
>JAILHT010000040.1 GCA_024695665.1 Lachnospiraceae bacterium | reverse complement strand
GCCATGAGTCCACGCATACCAGCGAGCTGCTTGATCTGCTTATCAGATCCACGGGCTCCGGAATCGGCCATCATGAAGATGTTGTTGTACTGATCAAGTCCATCGAGAAGCTCTTTTGTAAGAGCATCGTCAGTCTCTTTCCATGTCTCGACAACTTCTTTGTATCTCTCTTCGTCAGTGATAAGACCTCTCTTGTACTGAGTTGTGATCTTATCTACAGTGTCCTGTGCTGCCTGAATCATCTCAGGTTTCCTAGGTGGCACTGTCATATCAGAAATTGAAACCGTCATGGCAGCTCTTGTAGAGTACTTGTATCCGATAGACTTGATGTCATCGAGTACTTCTGCAGTCTTTGTTGCGCCATGTACGTTGATTACTTTTTCAAGGATCTGCTTGAGCTGTTTCTTTGCAACAAGGAAATCAATCTCCATTGCAAGCTCGTTTTCAGGGATGGATCTGTCAACATATCCAAGGTCCTGAGGAATGATCTCGTTGAAGAGGATTCTTCCTACTGTGGTCTCTATAACACCTGTCTTCTTTGTTCCATCAGGCAGTGTCTTTGTGACACGAACGTTGATAGGAGCATGAAGTGTTACTACGCCGTTCTCATATGCGAGAATAGCTTCGTTGATGTTCTTGAACCACTTTCCTTCTCCCTTTACTCCCTCTCTCTTCTGTGTGAGGTAGTAAATACCGAGAACCATATCCTGTGACGGAACGGCAACAGGGCCACCGTCTGAAGGCTTAAGAAGGTTGTTAGGTGAAAGCAGCATAAATCTGCACTCAGCCTGTGCCTCTACAGTAAGTGGAAGGTGAACAGCCATCTGGTCTCCGTCGAAGTCGGCGTTGAACGCTGTACATACGAGTGGATGAAGCTTAATAGCCTTTCCTTCTACAAGAATTGGCTCAAATGCCTGAATTCCAAGTCTGTGGAGTGTAGGAGCACGGTTCAACATAACAGGAAGCTCCTTGATGATGTCTTCAATGACATCCCAAACTTCCGGCTGAAGTCTTTCAACCATCTTCTTTGCACTCTTTATATTGTGAGCTGTTCCGTTTGATACAAGTTCTTTCATAACGAAAGGCTTGAACAGCTCGATTGCCATCTCCTTAGGGAGACCGCACTGATAAATCTTAAGTTCAGGTCCTACTACGATAACAGAACGTCCTGAGTAGTCAACACGCTTTCCGAGAAGGTTCTGTCTGAAACGTCCTGATTTTCCCTTGAGCATGTCTGAAAGTGACTTTAATGCTCTGTTTCCAGGTCCAGTTACAGGTCTTCCTCTTCTTCCGTTGTCGATAAGAGCATCGACTGCCTCCTGGAGCATTCTTTTCTCGTTTCTGACGATGATGTCAGGTGCACCAAGCTCTAAGAGTCTTCTAAGACGGTTGTTTCTGTTTATAATTCTTCTGTAAAGATCGTTGAGATCTGATGTTGCAAAACGACCTCCGTCGAGCTGTACCATAGGACGAAGATCCGGCGGAATAACCGGTATAACAGTCATTATCATCCACTCAGGTTTGTTTCCCGACTGTCTGAATGCCTCAACAACCTCAAGTCTCTTTATAATTCTTGCACGTTTCTGGCCGGTAGCTCCCTTAAGTTCTGCCTTAAGTTCTGCTGAATCCTTCTCAAGATCGATTGCCTGAAGCAACTCAAGTATTGCCTCAGCACCCATTCCCACGCGGAAACCGTTGCCGTACTGTTCTCTTGCTTCCTGATACTCGCTCTCTGTGAGTACCTGCTTATATGAAAGGCCTGTATCTCCTGCATCAAGAACAATATAAGATGCAAAATAAAGCACTCTTTCCATAACCCTTGGAGAAAGGTCAAGTACAAGACCCATTCTTGAAGGAATTCCCTTGAAATACCAGATATGAGATACAGGAGCTGCAAGCTCGATATGTCCCATACGCTCTCTACGAACCGATGCTTTTGTTATCTCAACACCACATCTGTCGCAGACTACACCTTTATAACGGATTTTCTTATATTTTCCACAATGACACTCCCAGTCCTTGCTAGGTCCGAAAATCTTCTCACAAAACAAACCATCCTTCTCAGGCTTGAGTGTTCTGTAGTTGATAGTCTCAGGTTTTTTTACCTCACCTCTTGACCATTCCCTGATTTTCTCAGGTGACGCAAGTCCGATCTGGATAGCATCAAATGCAATGTTCTGGTACGTTTCCTGTTTAACTGATGCCATTTAATGCTCCTTCCTACTCCTCGTAATCTGTATCGTCGTATGACTCACCGGACAAATCGTCTTCCTCGTCCTGCGGCTCTTCTATATTTTCGAGTTCTTCGTCTTCGTTGAACTGCTGTTTTGTAAATCCATGTTTCTCAAATGACTCGTCATCCTCGAAAGCGTTGTATCTGTCGCCTTCCATAATGTGGTTCAAATCGGTGTTTCCATACTCTGAAGTCTCCATAAGCTGTACTTCGTTTCTGTCCTCATCGAGAACCTTGACATCAAGTCCCAAGGACTGAAGTTCTTTGAGAAGAACCTTGAATGATTCAGGTACACCCGGTGAAGGGATGTTGTCTCCCTTGATGATTGCCTCGTAGGTCTTAACACGTCCCACAACGTCATCGGACTTAACTGTAAGAATCTCCTGAAGGGTGTAAGCAGCACCATATGCCTCGAGTGCCCAAACCTCCATCTCTCCGAAACGCTGTCCACCGAACTGAGCTTTTCCTCCGAGAGGCTGCTGAGTTACAAGTGAGTAAGGACCTGTTGAACGTGCATGGATCTTATCATCAACAAGATGATGAAGTTTGAGGTAATGCATGTGTCCGATTGTAACAGGGCTGTCGAAATACTCTCCTGTTCTTCCATCACGAAGTCTTACCTTTCCGTCTCTTGAGAGCGGTACTCCATGCCAAAGTTTTCTGTGTTCTCTGTTTGTTGAAAGATATTCAACAACTTCAGGGAGAAGCTCTTCTCCGTGAATTCCCATGAAAGTATTCTCATAGGTTTTTCCTTCTTTAGCTTCCCACGCGCTCTTCTCCTCATCATCAAACGGAAGATTTACATAATCGTTTGCAAGATCGAGCGTATCCATGATGTCGTTCTCTTTTGCACCATCGAACACAGGTGTCTCTATATTAAAACCAAGTGCCTTTGCAGCAAGGCTTAAATGTATCTCCAATACCTGTCCGATATTCATACGGCTAGGAACGCCGAGTGGGTTAAGCACGATATCAAGTGGACGTCCGTTTGGAAGGAATGGCATATCCTCAACCGGAAGAACTCTTGAAACGACACCCTTGTTACCGTGACGTCCGGCCATCTTATCTCCGACCGATATCTTTCTCTTCTGTGCAATGTAGATACGAACTGCCTGGTTTACTCCCGGCGGAAGCTCATCGCCTGCTTCTCTTGAGAAAAGCTTTGCATCAACGATGATTCCGTACTCTCCGTGAGGAACCTTAAGTGATGTATCTCTTACCTCTCTTGCCTTCTCACCAAAGATTGCTCTAAGAAGTCTCTCTTCAGCAGTGAGCTCTGTCTCTCCCTTAGGAGTAACTTTTCCGACAAGTATATCACCGGCACGAACCTCTGCACCGATACGGATTATACCTCTCTCATCGAGGTCTTTTAACGCTTCTTCACCGACACCCGGCACATCCCTTGTTATCTCCTCAGGTCCGAGTTTCGTATCTCTTGACTCTGCCTCATACTCCTCAATATGAATAGAAGTATAAACATCATCCTGTACGAGACGCTCGCTCAAAAGAACGGCATCCTCGTAGTTGTATCCTTCCCAAGTCATGAATCCGATAAGTGGGTTCTTTCCGAGGGCAAGTTCTCCGTTCGATGTCGAAGGTCCGTCAGCTATGACTTCTCCGGCTTCAACACGGTCTCCCTTAAATACTATAGGTCTCTGGTTGTAGCAGTTACTCTGGTTACTTCTGGAGAATTTTGTGAGACGATAAACATCTCTCTCTCCGTCATCATTTCTTATGATTATCTCATTTGAAACTGAGCTTTCTACAACTCCACCCTTCTTAGCCTGAACGCAAACACCGGAGTCAACCGCTGTCTTTGTCTCCATTCCTGTTCCTACTGCCGGTGCTTCTGTTGTGAGAAGCGGAACTGCCTGACGCTGCATGTTTGATCCCATGAGGGCACGGTTAGCATCGTCGTTCTGGAGGAACGGAATGAGGGCTGTAGCCACTGAGAATACCATCTTAGGAGAGACATCCATGTAATCAAACATAGTCTTGTCATATTCCTGTGTCTCATCGAGGTAACGACCTGAAACTGAGTTTCTGATGAAATGTCCTTCTTCATCAAGACGTTCGTTAGCCTGCGCTACATGGTAATTGTCCTCTTCGTCGGCTGTCATATATACAACCTCGTTTGTTACACGAGGATTCTTTGGATCTGTTTTGTCAATCTTTCTGTACGGTGCCTCCACGAAACCATACTCATTGATTCTCGCATAGGAAGCAAGTGAGTTGATAAGACCGATGTTCGGTCCTTCAGGTGTCTCGATAGGGCACATTCTTCCGTAGTGAGAATAGTGAACATCTCGAACCTCGAATCCTGCACGGTCTCTTGAAAGACCACCAGGTCCAAGTGCTGAGAGACGTCTCTTATGAGTAAGCTCACCGAGCGGGTTGTTCTGATCCATAAACTGAGAGAGCTGTGAAGATCCGAAGAATTCTTTTACAGCTGCTGTTACAGGTTTGATGTTGATAAGGCTCTGAGGCGATATTCCATCAAGATCCTGTGTTGTCATTCTCTCACGAACAACTCTTTCCAAACGCGAAAGACCTATTCTGTACTGGTTCTGGAGAAGTTCTCCGACTGCACGAATACGACGGTTTCCAAGATGGTCGATATCATCATCATGTCCGATGCCGTACTCAAGGTGCATATTATAGTTTATAGACGCAAAGATATCATCCCTTGTGATATGTTTAGGGATAAGATCATGTACATCTCTTCTAACTGCTTCTTTTATATCTTCAAGGCTCTCGTTCTCTTCAAGTATGCGCTGCAATACAGGATAGTAAACGAGTTCTGTCACTCCAAGATCCTTCGGGTCGCAATCAAGTTCAACAAAACATCTGATGTCAACCATCATATTTGAAAGAACTTTGATATTTCTTGTTTCTCCCTGAATCCATACATAAGGAACGGCAGCGTTCTGAATACGATCAGCAAGTTCACGATCGACTACAGTTCCTGTCTCGGCGATGATTTCTCCGGTCGTCTGATCGACAACATCCTCTGCGAGAACGTGTCTGTTGATACGATTTTTGAGCGCAAGTTTCTTGTTGAACTTATAACGTCCAACCTTTGCAAGATCGTATCTTCTCGGATCGAAGAACATTCCGTTGATAAGGCTTTCTGCACTGTCAACAGAAAGTGGCTCACCCGGTCTTATCTTTTTATATAATTCGAGAAGTCCTTCTTCATAATTTGTGGATACGTCTTTTCCAAATGATGCCAAGAGCTTTGGCTCTTCGCCGAACATATCTATGATCTCCTGGTTTGATCCAAGTCCGAGCGCACGAATAAGAACCGTAATCGGAACCTTTCTCGTACGGTCTACTCTTACATAGAATATATCATTTGAATCTGTCTCATACTCAAGCCATGCTCCACGGTTCGGAATAACAGTACATGAATAAAGCTGCTTACCGATCTTGTCATGTGCGATGCCATAGTAGATACCAGGCGATCTCACGAGCTGGCTGACGATAACTCTCTCCGCTCCGTTTATGACGAATGTACCTGTTTCGGTCATAAGAGGCAGATCTCCCATGAAAATCTCATGTTCGTTTATCTCGTCAGTTTCCTTGTTGTGAAGTCTTACTTTCACTTTCAGCGGTGCTGCATATGTTGCGTCCCTTTCCTTGCACTCCGGAATGGTGTATTTTACATCATCCCTACACAAAGTGAAGTCCACAAAATCGAGACTCAGATGACCACTGTAATCTGAAATCGGAGAAATATCCGCAAAAACCTCCCTTAATCCCTGGTCCAGAAACCACTGATAAGAATCTTTCTGTACCTCGATTAGGTTTGGCATCTGCAGAACTTCCTTCTGTCTCGAATAACTCATACGCATTCCCTTCCCAGCCTGGACTGGGCGTATTCTGTTTTTCTCCATTCGACGTTCCACCTCTCGTTTTCTTCTCGGATTTGCTATAGTTTTGTCTTTTATACCACAATAAAGCACCGTATACTATACCAAAATGTCGTCCCCATGTCAAACACATTTTCAAAAAAAAATGCAACTATTCACGGTTCGTATAAAATAACCCCAAAAACGGCAGCTTGCTGACAGTTTTTTGGGGGATTTTATATGAAACCGTATAGGTTGCTTTCAACATGATCGAGCTGACTGCCGCGTATGCGGCGGTACAGGTGCTTGCACCGGGGAAATACGGCTTAAAAGTCAAAAACTCAAACATAAGCTGTAAAAATAGCGTATTTTTATTGTTTTTACCTGCTCTAGGGAAAGCCATTCAGGCTCAGAATTCCGAAATCAAGGATGCGATATGTAAAAGCAAATGATTTCTTCGCGGCAGTACCGCTCAGAAATTGAATAGACAGAAGTAGAGCGGTAAAACTCTTAAAAAGCCATCGAATAGCCGTAAAAACAGGCCATTTTTACAGCTCATATTAAGAAAAAATTGATTGTGAGCCTGATTGAGGTATTTTGCATTTCACAGCAAAAGTCGGGCTTTTCAAAGCCTGGTTTTTGTGTTTTATGCGATTTTTTTATTGCCCGAGCGAAAAGCATCCATCCGGAAAATGTGCATACGAAGTATACATTTCCGAGTATACATTCCGAGTATACATTTCCGAGTGGATGTTGCAGGAAGGCATATGCAAAAAAGGGCGTCGCACTAATCTAGTGCGGCAGCCCCTTTTAATTCATCTTGTATTCCTTACTCTTCCACTCCGTCAGATAAAATCTCGCTTATTTTCATAAACTTGTGATTGTTTCTTCCGTAGCGTTTTGCCTTATATAAGACCTTATCGGCAAGGTTTATAAGTGCATTTATATTGTCATCTTTCTCAGCAATTCCCATCGTATATCCCTGTGATATTGTTATATGATCCTTTACCGGCGACATCTCATTTGCTATATTGAGCGCCTCAACCCTGTCTTGAATCATCTGGGCCATGCCATTCACTTTTTTCACATCCGACATTTTGGACATCAATACAAGGAACTCATCTCCACCGAACCTGTAAACATTTCCGTTTTTACCGACGGTATTTGATATGACGGATGCAACTGATTTTAAGCACTCATCGCCTCTTATATGTCCGTAAGTGTCATTACAATCCTTGAAATAGTCTATATCTAAAAGTCCGATTGTAATACTTGTCTTATTCTTGTATGATTCCTCAACAAAAACCTTGCTGTCTTCAAGAAGCTTGTTTCGGTTTCCAACTTTTGTCAGTGTATCAATGTAAAAATTCTTAGACTCTTTTTTGCGTTTCTTTTCGTTCTCGTAGCTGTCCAGTTTAAACTTCATCGAGACAGCTTTCTCTTTGTTGTCCTTGCTCTTTTTGCGAATCATGTGTTTTGCATAATCGATACAGTTCTTTTCGTAGTTTTCGATATCACCTATGGTCTCGTAGTAGTCCATCCACATTTCGTGAGCAATGATATGAAGAGTTGCATTGTCATCACTTGCAAATTTGTCGACCGCCTTGAGAACTGATTCCCATTTGTCATACTCCTTCATTCTTTTTAGGAGTTTGCAAACATCCTCTATGCACTCAACATAATCGGCCATATAAGCGCTTTTCTTTGCCATCTCAACAAGTGAGTCAATTTTTTCTCTGACCTCATCATGCTGTCCAAACTCCCACATGAGATGGTATTCAAAAGATTTGAATTCGAAAATAACTCTTTCGTCATCGAATTTTTCTACTTCTTTTCGCGCTATCTCCAGCTGTTCGGCAGCTTTATCCATCTCCCCGGAATCCACATATAGTTCTCCGAGGTTCATTGCCATGACAAGTTCAAACTGAGTTCCCTCTGCGGTTTCCGCATTGACATCTCTGAGTTTTCGTTCTTTGTTTGCAATCTCAAAATACTTTGATGCAGTTGCGGAATCTCCGAGGCTCTTGAATCTGGCTCCGATATTTATATTTAAAATAGCTAATTCGTTATGAAGATTATGTTTGGCCGCAATCTCCGTTCCCTTAAGGTAAGCGTCGATTTCAGCCGATTCATCCGACATGCTCTCATACATAACGAGGAGTAAATTCATAGCCAATGCATACACCTGATATTCCCCAATATCAAGTGCGATGTCTCTGGCTTTTATTGCAACCTTTTCAGCCTCTTCAATTCTGTTTTCGTAAAACAGTTTCTTACTCTCCGCTACACATTCCCTGGCAAGTTCCAGTGATTCCATGTCCTTCTTCATAGCTTATTTCCCCAAATTAGTGCGCCTTTGTTTCAATTTCGTTTTTGACTTTTGAAACAAATTCTTCAAGTGTCATCTCTGTTGTCTCTCCGGTGTCTCTGCTTCTGACACTGACATTCTTGTTCTCGGCTTCTTTTGCTCCGATGACAAGCATGTACGGTGCTCTGTCAACCTGCTGAGCCTCACGGATCTTATATCCGATCTTCTCGTTTCTGGTATCGAGCTGAGTTCTTATTCCGGCATTCTCAATGGCCTCGTTTATCTCGGTAGCATACTCCATCGTCTTGTCACTTACAGGAAGCACTTTGACCTGAAGCGGTGCGAGCCATACAGGGAACTTACCCTTAGTTTCCTCTATGATGTATGCCATGAATCTGTCAAGAGATCCAAGGATTGCTCTGTGAAGAACAACTGGCGTCTGCTCATTTCCCTCGCTGTCTGTATACTTGAGGTCGAACTTTGCAGGAAGACAGAAATCCAACTGACATGTTGAAAGTGTATATTCAGCTCCTACTGCAGGCTTCACATTGACATCAAGTTTAGGTCCGTAGAAAGCAGCCTCTCCAATCTCCTCAGTGTAATCAATCTTAAGGTCGTCAAGAACACGTCTTAACGCATCCTCTGCCTTGTTCCACATTTCATCATCCGGATGATATTTCTCTGTATCCTCAGGATCACGAAGTGAGAGCACACATCTGTAGTTTTCTATTCCGAAATCTTTGTAAACATCAAAGATTAAATCAACTACTCTTCCAACTTCGTCTTCTATCTGATCCGGTGTGACGAAAAGGTGCGCATCATTCTGGCAGAAGTGACGTCCTCTCTCGATACCCTTAAGGGTTCCCGATGACTCAAATCTAAAGTCGTGAGCAATCTCACCGATTCTTATCGGAAGCTCTCTGTAGCTGTGCTGTCTGTTTGCATATATCATCATATGATGCGGACAGTTCATAGGGCGAAGAACGAATCTCTCTCCCTCAACTTCCATTGCAGGGAACATGTTCTCTTTGTAATGTGCCCAGTGTCCGCTGGTCTCATAGAGAGCTACGGTTCCGACGCAAGGTGTCATAACATGCTCATATCCGAGTTTTCTCTCTTTTTCTTTTATGTAATTCTCAAGTTCCTGCCAAAGTGTATATCCCTTAGGAAGAAACATTGGAAGTCCTTTTCCGACAAGATCGTCGCTCATGAATAGAGACATTTCTTTTCCGATCTTTCTGTGATCTCTTGCCTTTGCTTCCTCAACCTGTCTCTCGTACTCTGCGAGCTCATCCTGTGTCTGGAACGCAACACCGTTTATACGTGTGAGCATCTTGTTCTTAGCATCATTCTTCCAGTAAGCACCGCTCTGTCCGGTAATCTTGAAAGCCTTCAAAGCCTTTGTATATGTAATATGAGGTCCGACACACATATCAATGTAATCGCCCTGCTGGAAAAAGCTTATCTCTGCTTCCGGAGGAAGATCGCCAATATGCTCTTCTTTATATTTTGCTCCACGCTCCCTCATGAGCGCTACAGCTTCCTCTCTCGGAAGTATAAAGGATTTAAACGGAAGATTTTCCTTTGCGATCTTTCTCATTTCCTTCTCAATGTTCTCAAGATCTTCATCGGAAAGTTTCTGGTCTCCGAGATCAACATCATAATAGAATCCTCTCTCGGTGGCCGGACCGTACGCAAAATCCGCATCAGGATAAAGTCTCTGAATCGCCTGAGCCATTATGTGCGCAGCCGAATGTCTCAAAACATGTGTTACCTCTTCGCTTGGGCACTCTCCTACAGTACCGTCCTTGTAAATAATCTTCATTATTCTTCTTTCTCCTTTATAAACAAAAAGCACCCAACAAAAAAATAAAGCCCGGGTGCGTAAGGTCTTACTTCGCCTTTGGTAAGTTTACTATAATATTTTTTCCAACACAATAGGCTTTTTTTCTTAAACACCTGTTCTTATGCTATAATACATTATATAGGAATTGATTACATAAAACGGTGAGGGAGAGTTACCTGTTATGAATTTATTGTATTTGGATTGGCCGAGTTTCGGGGGCAGACAGATGATGCAGGCCTTCAGTGACTTAGGCTACGGGGTGGTCAGATTTTTCCATAAAGACTTCAAGCTCGATTCGAGCGAAGATTTTTTAAACGCCGCAGAGGAAGCCTGCAAAGGGAAACAGCTTGACTTTTGTTTCTCCTTAAACTACTTTCCTATCATGGCTGTTTTTTGCCACAACAGAGGTCTTAAATACATATCGTTAGTCTATGATTCCCCTTTGGTAAACCTTTTTTCTTATACCGTATCTTTCGATACCAACGAAATCTTTGTATTCGACAGTGAAACCGTCGACATGTTCAGATCGGAAGGCCTCACAAATTTCAAATATATGTGTCTGCCGTCAAACCTCGTGCCGACGGAGCCGTACCGTCCAAGCAATACTTTTGTGAAAAAAGATTACAGGTGTGACATCTCTTTTGTCGGATCGCTGTACAATGAGGATCACAATTTTCTAGACAGACTCAAAGGTCTCTCTCCAAAGACATCCGGATATATAGACGGCCTTATCGGTGCGCAGTCTTTGATATACGGGCACAATTATATAGAAGAATGCTTGACGGATGATGTTATAGAAGAGATTCAAAAAGAAGTAAAATACACTCCGGCTTTCGGAGGTATCGAATCTCTGTCATATGTTTTTTCCGAGTATTTCATAAACAGAAAACTAACCTCAAAAGAGAGAATAGAAATGCTTACAGCAATTGCAAAGAAATACAGGCTCACTCTCTACAGCTTTCCGGAGAGCAATATAATAGAAAACGCAAAATTTATGGGGGTTGCGGATTACTATACGGACATGCCTTGTATATTCCGCGACAGCAAAATAAACTTAAACATTTCGCTTCGAAGCATAAAATCGGGCATTCCTTTAAGATGTATAGACATAATGGCCTGTGGCGGATTCCTTCTCACAAACTATCAGTCCGATATGTTCAGACACTTTGTTGCCGGTGAGGACTTCGACTATTTCGAGAGCAAGGAAGATCTTATGAACAAGATAGCCTACTATCTTGAGCACGACACAGAAAGAAGAACTATAGCAAAATCCGGTCAGGAAAAAGTACGCAGGCTCCACTCCTGCGAAGCCTGCATAAAAGATATGATAAAAATCGTATTTTAACTGTTGTATGCATCAATAAAAATTTTTTCCAGATTTGAAAAATAATTTTCCGGCAGATATCTTTCAACCGACTTTTGGCAGATATCGGATGCCGGAATTTTCTTTTGTCCCGAAGCTATACCATCAAGTATTAAAGCAAGAGAGTTCGCATCGTCAAAGTCGAAAAAATATCCGTTCTCACCGTCTTTTAGATAGGCTTTAACACCCTCGGTCGGGGTACTTATAAGCGTCTTTCCCATCGCGAGTGCCTCTGCACCGGATACCATAAAACCTTCATAATCAGATGCTGCAACCACTGCTGTCGCCCCCTTTAAGGCATACAACGGATTGTCCATCCAACCTAAAAGTCGTACTCTCTTCTCAAGTTTCATCAACTTGATCCAGCCCTTGACTTCCTCCGTGATATCCCCCTCGCCCACTATATCGAGACTCCATTTTGACTTGGCCTTATACATTGCCTCAAGTATCAGATCAAGCCTCTTTTCTATCGACAATCTGCCCACAAAGACAAGCTTTCTCTCATCTGTTTTTTCATCCTCAAAAACAGGAAGTTCATGAATAATCGGATTTCCAATATCATATACGATAGCATTCGGGTCCGCCTCTATAAGCTGTCTTTTTGTCTCGGCATTGAGTGTCAGATGTCTGTCCGCATAGAGCATCTCTCTTATGCCGCCGTTTCCTCTCTCCTCATACCTTTTTGCCTCCGTGTGAATCCACGAAAATACTTTCATATCAAGATTCCTGTATTTTCTTACATAATCACACACATGTGACATTACCGGATTGTTCGTGGCAACACAAATATCCGCAGGCCCCAGCTGCTCCAAAAACAGATTGTATCCGCTCGCACAATAGTTTGGATCGACGACATCCTTTTCTTCTTTTAAAAAATATGCTTTTTTGTATCCTTCGAGATATGCAATACCCGGTGTCATATGCATTATTCTGAGATCAAAAATCTCCGGATTTATATTTTTCGTCCATGCTCTTATCACATCTTCGACACCGCCGCGCAATCCCCCTTTCGGACACACGACATCCACAACGATTTTTTTGTCTGTCATTTTTCCACCTTAAACTGCTTTATTATAAAAACCGGTTTTTTCAGTTTTTCAAAACATGTCTGCACATGGTCTATATCTCCGTGATAAGAATCGCACACACAGGCAAGATCCTCGTCTGAAATCCTTTTGTCCTCTAGATAAATGCAGTTTTCTTTGTTCTTTAGATAATCACAGAGTTCGTTTATCTCATCAAGTTCCCATCTTTTGAAATTGTCAGCAACAATAACAACAGGTATCTTTCCTTCGGACAAAAATCTGTCTGCAGATTCTTTTATATCATCGCAGTACAAACCGATATCCTCTATATTGTATCCCGGTTTTGCTTTGATAAGAACAAGCTCTTTTCTGTTTCCGGATTCATCCGTGATAATGTCACTCCACTCAGTAAAAACATCAGGTTTCTTTTCATTTTTATAGAAGATTCTCTCTCTGCAGACATCCTCTCTCACAACAATCTTCTTTTCCCATACACTCTTGAATCCTTTGGATGCAAACTTCTTCAGGGAAGGTTCTTCTGTGTCATCGGAAAAAGTGCGCTTTGCAGATTCCTCCATAAGAATCTTTTTGAAGGTATGTTTTGTCTTTTCATCTGCAACATATACCACATCGCTGTATGCGACTCCCGGTGACCATACAAACTCTGCCATCATGGTTTTCATTCGAAAGTCATTATCGTCCGGATCATCCACCACAAACGGCGGCACACATACAAGCTTTTTGGCATACTTTTTGATCTCGGCAATATAGTATTTTTCCGGATACATTTCGCCGAAGCTGTATCCATCCATAATATTCTGGTAGTAGACCACATCCGGGCATTCCTTCTTTATATCGTAAGTCTCCGCATCTGTAAGAGTTATGTCCGAAGGATAACCGTCTCTGTTATCATGGCATACAGTCTGCTCGGAAAAATTCCCGAGATCCCAACAAGGAAGTGTTATAACCGTAATATCGCACTCGGAATCTTCCTTCTCCTCTCTGTAAAGCGGATCAAGATAATACCAATCCTCTGCGCCTGTCGCAAGAAACAGAACTTTTTTTCTGTCTTTGAGTTCCTCTGTGGCAGTTTCCCTGATTTTTGAAATGATATCGTAGAGAGTATTCGCATCTGGCGCCATGCCTTGTGAAAGGTTGTAACATTCCTCACAAAAGTTCTCCAAAAGAGAAACTGTTTTTGTGCCCTCTCCAAACCTTCCTTCTATTGCATTTCCGAAAGTTATCGCCAGATTCTGACTCTCCGTCAAGAGATCAAACAATATCCCTGTATCGTCCGTCTCCTTCCTGATCAAATCCTCAACCTGCATAACTGTATTTTTCATTAAATCGGAAAACTGTGTGGAAAGAGCCGTAAAATCTTCCCTCTCTTCTTTTTCACACTCAACCAAAGATTTTATCGAAGTCTTAAATCTCTTTAAAGTTGCACCAGTCTCCTCCTCAAGAATCTTCGCCTGCTTGACGTACATCGGATAGACATGCCCCTCCCATTTTCTGACGAAAGGCATATAATCCGCCCCAAAATATGTCATCAAGGCCTCATTATATCTTCTTGGAGCAGGAACGGTCGTGTTCTCAAAATCAAGTCTCACCAGATCCGATATCATATCATTCGGCATGATATGCTTGTCTCCCCAATAGATCCATCTCACTATCTGAACATAATCTTTTACATTTATCCCGCTGTATCTTTTGAACTGATCCTCAGTAAACTGAAATAGCTGGTTCTTTACACGATAGCTTCTGTCTATCTTTACATTATATTTTCTTTCAATAGTCGATAGCAGTCCTTCACATTCTTCCACATTGGAATCGTCAGCCGCAACAGCAGCAGTGACATCCAGAAGAACCTCAAGTTCTTCCTTAAATGCAGCCCTCTCTTTCTCATCGTCCGGAATAGCATCAAAAACAAAAATGTCAAGTCCGGCATTGTACATGTATCCGTGATATTTGTTCAGACGCTCATCATTAAAATGGATTGTCTTCTCGTTTATGACTCTTGTTATAAACTCCCACCACTCATTGCTCTCGTTGTGTTTTCCCCCGATAGCATTGTAGCAGTCTGGCATATCGCTCAAACCGACTTCCATAAACTTCTCATAGTCTTCACGCTTCATAGCGATATCTATGTCGTCATCCCACGGTATACAACCGTTGTGGCGGACTGCACCAAGCATGGTTCCGGCGTCCGCCCAATATTGTAATCCATGTTTTTTACATGCCTCATCAAAATCGTTCATAACCTCAATCTGAGCAGCCCAGGCACGTTTCATAAAAGAGTGCACAAAAAACCCGTCCCTTATTTCATCTCTAAAATATGTACTGTCAAACTTCATAAAACAATTCCTCCGTCTCCCCGTCGTATCAAGGTCAAACAAGATTTTCAGTTCCCTCTATATAACTTCCGTTTCCGGTGTTATATATCTTGGGATGCTTGTTATTCTTCAAATATCTCTCTATCCATTCTCTGTAAATGCAAAAAGCCGCTATAGTAAATACTTCTCCACCACGCGTACTCCTTACCTTTATTCCGGAGTCCTTATATTCTTCAAACCGTTCTCTATCAGTTCCTACCGCATATGCTTTTCCGTTTGTATATGCAAGGTCAAATCCGATAAGCACAATATCTTTTGCCTTTCCCTCAACAGCAAGCTGCAAGGCTGTACCGGAAACCGAGCCTCCCGGTTCTAAAAGCGTAAAATCTTTTCCCTTTGAAATCTCTTCTGCTTTCTTATAATCCCTCTGATATGCAATAAATTTTGGTCCATTGTAAAAATCAGCTATGGCTCCGTTTGCCGTCGACATAAGTACCAGATTGGACTCCAAATCTTCCAGCCCCTGCATCTGAAAAGAAACATTTCCTATTGAATCGATGACAACTATTATGTCAGGTGTTATATTTTCCCTCACAAGTTTTTTTGCTGTGGTTCCGACACTTATTACGATTGTGTTCTCATCCCTGTTCTTAAGAAGATTCAGATTATCATCCAACGAAGGTCCTGCTGCGACCACGAATGCTCTTTTATCCTTTATTTTTTCTTTAAGCACAGACCACTCTTTCAGATTCTTTTTTTGAAGATGGCAGAAGTTTAAATCCATATATTTTCTCTGCTCTCTCATCCCGGCTGTTTTCACGGCCAAATCTTCCATGATCTTTCTGAAATTATTATCATTTGACATACTTAGCGAAACACTGTCAATAAAAACTTCATATCCGGTCTTTTCACTTAATATATGCAAAATATCCTGTTCATTTTTTACATATACAAAACTTAATTTTTTGTTGTCATATCCGGAGAAGTTGGCAAGCGCCATTCCCAGTTTTAAAAGTTCGGGATTGTTCTCCAAAACAATTACATTCGTATATATATTGTTTTTAAAGATAGCCTCCGCGATATAAAAATTTCCGAATCCGTAGACAATATAGTTCTCACAATCTGTTGTCACAATATCCTCAGCCAAAATATTTGCTTCAACAACCGGATTGATAGAACTCTGCATATGAACTCCATCCTTTGATACTATAATCGGATATCCGTCCACGCTTTTTAATATACTAAAATTCGCCACTTCGGTTTTCTCTATAATCTCAGCATCTTTTTTATCTCTTAAATAAGCAATATTTTCTTTAAACCTATCTGTATAAAACTCCGATGTGTCCAAGGAAATCTGCAGTTGTCTCAGTGTTGTAAGGATATCGTCTTCAAGCACATTTTTGACAAATATCATGTCCCCCTTCTGCAATGCGTCCGCAGATACTGAAAACAATTCTACCAATGTATTATATGTATCTTCATGTTCTTTTGATTCTTTCAAAAGCTCCATGAAGGACATAAATTCTTTTGTCAGATCCCTGTATATCGAAAAAGCAACCGGATACCTCTTTTCGGCAGCTCTTAGATATTCATGAATCAACGCTATTATGCTTTTGTTATATTCAAACAACTCTTTTTCTAACATACATCCCCCGTCAAATAGAAAACGATAGTTTAAGAATCTCTTCCATCCTCACCTGATAGCTGTGCATCGTCTTTACTTTGTTGTATGCGTTCTCAGCCATCTCACGAGCTATATTTTGATGCTCCAAATAAAACAGACATTTTTCTGTCATCTCGTCATCCGTGGTAAAGAAGTCAAAATCCTCACCCGGCGTAAAAATATCAAACATTTCCTGCTGATATCCGGAGAGAACAAATCCGCCTGCCGCCATGATATCAAACACTCTGAGTGGTACACCCGTCCTTATTCCTTTGTGTGTCATGTTGATGTTTATAACACTGTTTCTAAAAACTTGTGGCATCTCCACCAAAGTTGAGACAGACCCCTTCCCTCTCACTTTCAAATGGTCTAGCTTGCTCCTTGTATAAAGTCCAAACCTGAAATATTTATACAAGAGTTCGGCAATTCTCTCCCGCTCCATGGTTGTAGCCCAAGGGGCAAGATAGAGGGATGCTATGGTATGTCTGTCATCAGTGACAAAGGTTTCCGGTGGGGTATAGTAACCGTCATATTTTTTTTTGAATTCCTCTATGATATCCTCTGTCAGAACGTCCTCTAAGATAAATCCGCCGTACAGTTTACTCTGAATTGTGCAGGCTGCTTTAAGAAATCCTCCGAGATAGCTGTTTTCTATGCCGGGCAACTTCATCACCGGGTTTTTCTCATTGTACAAAGAACCCACAAACGAAATATCTTCCTTGAATCTTCTCTGTCCGTTAAGTCCTTCAAAAAGTGCATTTATCCTTTTTACATTTGAGGCTAACGGCATATGAAAAACCTTTCCCGGATTGCAATCTTTGAACAGATTGTACTCTGCAAGGTCAAAGATAAAGGTTCTGTTCCACGGAGATGTCATTGTATTTGACCACAGCTCCATAACCGGTGCATCCACGGTCCAGGATATATATCTGATATGATATATTTCCGCAACTTTTGAGATTGCCGGATAATAATTTATACTGAAGATAGCATCATATGATTTCTCATCGAGTTTTTTTGAGATTGCAAGCACAGTCTCCGCAGGTGGCAGATCCTTCCTTTCTATTTCCAGATCTATCGTCTCGACATCATGCCCCAAATCCTTAAGTGCCATCATCACATCAGGCTCACATATCGAATTGTATCTGTAAAATAATATACGCATAACCTTCCCCTATATTATCAACTGTTCTCTTTCAGCAAAACCTCTGCCATCTTAAAATCGTATAACTCGTCTATATCAATCGATCTTTCTTTAGGCATAACATAAGCATAACAATCATTTTCATACAACCCATCAATATCGTTTAGTGCATCTTTTTTTATCATATATATGGCTCCGTTCAGGCGATAATAAACCGGCAAATCCTGTCTTCTTATATCGCTTATCTCCCTGGATATAAATTCTTTCATAGACATATCTTCCGGCAATGTATTGCTCCACAAAGGACAATGCTCCATCAGACACACTGAAATAACGGCAGTCGCATTTTTCTCAACAAAAGAATTATACGCTCCCTTTATATCTTCTGCTGTCCTAAGCGGAGATGTCGGTTGAAGCAATGTCACATTATCAAAATGCATACCGATATCACCATATTTTCTCAGTGCTTCATTTACCGCATCCCATGACGAAGATTTGTCTCCTGAATTCTCCTCACTTCTCAAAAACGGAACTTCAGCACCATATTTTTTTGCTATATCTGCATATTTTATTGAATCGGTTGACACATAAACCTCGTCAAAAATACCCGAATTTAGAGCCGCTTCAATACTATAAGCGATAAGAGGTTTTCCCCCCAGGCTTTTTATATTTTTGTCTTTGAGTCCCTTTGATCCACTTCTTGCCGGTATTATTGCCAGATGGCTCATTTTTTACCCCCTGTACTTAATTAAAAAAGACTTTTCCTTGTCAAATTCTTTATCATATGCAATTCTTATATTGACGAGCTTATCAAACGCTTCTTTGTCAAAAATCATACGTCCTATATAAAAATCCCTTAATCCGTTTTCATTAAAATGTTTTTTGAAAGAAAAAAGCGAATCATAAGCGCCACTACCACCGCCCAGGTGAAGGGTTTTTAATCCTTTTTTGTATGCGATAAGGGCAGCTGAATATAAAATATAATCATTTATTCCCATATTTCTGTACTTTGTCATTGTTCCGGACAAATGATAATGCATTCCGTTTTTATCATACAAAAAAATCGATGCCCCGACAATCAAGCCCTCATAAACAGCATATAGGATTATCATGTTTTTACTCATGTTATCTTTTAAATAATCATAGTATTTTTCTTCAAAAAAATAATATTCATCCACCCCGACCCGTGTCATCGTCTCGTCATATATTTTTTTGAATTCCATGATTTTTTCACCGCAATCGCTGATTATGTTCACACCGTTTTTTCGTGCTTTTCTAACCATATTACGAGTTTTGGGAGCCATATTTTTAAAAATCGTCTCTTCATTGGATGTATCCATAAAGACCGTATTTTTCAATCTGACTGTCTCAATATTTTCATTAAACAATAATGCATTGTCGGTCATCGGATTGAATCTGAAGAATAGTGTAACTATCTTATTCCTGTTACAGTAATCCCTAAGGTTTTCAATAAAAGCACTCTTAAATTCATCATCACAAGGACCAAAGCACAAAGGTCCTCCGTATCCGTATGGGGTGGACATATCATAATACTCTCCCTGTGTGATATGATTCATAAAAAGGCCGCTGTCTTTTATATCGCTCAAATGAACAGGCAGACAGATTCCCCGGCTTTCCTCCTCATAGCAAAAAAGCAAAGGTATACCATCTCCATGCAACAAAAACGAATACAAATAATCATATCCGTCATAGATACCGGCCTTAGGATATTTTTCCAACACATTATTCCATTTTTCTTTTTCCCGGATAACCTTAAATTCAATCATTTATTGAGTTTTTGCTCCATCCTGGCCATCTCTTCAAACTCTCCCATATCCAAAAACGAGTCCTCGCTAACAGGATACATCGCAACCTTTCTTCCTTCTGCTATAAGATCTGTCATCAAATCTGTCATATGATATTCTCTGTTCTTCGGTACCATTGATACTGCTTTTGGTGACAAAACATAAAAACCGGTATTTACTAAATATGACAATTGCGGTTTTTCGTCCACAGCCTCAATTAGCCCATTTTCAGAAGATAAAATCACACCGTATGGAACCACTATATTTTTTAATGCTGTAACTACCGTCATGTCATTTTCCATCTTCAAATGAAAATCGTAGATGTCGTTGTAATTTGCCTTTATAAGAATATCGCAGTTTGATACAAATATCGGTTCCTTTCCCCCGTCGGGCAACATAGAAAGACTTCCGGCCGTTCCCAATGGTTCGCTCTCCTCGAGATACTCTATACATTTCTCCCTGTCCGAATCGGCAAAATATGACTGTATCATCTTTTTTTTGTAATTTACAGTCATGTAAAACTTTTTTGCTCCGAATTTTTCAAAATTTTCAATTATTCTTTCTGCGATAGGTATGTCACCAATAGGAATTAACGGTTTAGGAAGAATATTCGTATATGGTTTCAATCGGGTTCCCTTTCCTCCGGCCATAATACAAACAGTGACATTTTCAAGATTTTTTATGAGACTTTTCTCTGCCTCATTTCTAATCAAAAAATGAATATCTTTGATGCGATTATGACTGTCTATTATCGGTACCGCCGTTATATCATTCTTTTTCATAAAACTCTCAGATGTATCTGCAGCATTCTTCTGCAATGCCAAGGGTTTTTCATTCATAAAACATCTGACTTCCGCAGAAAGATCCCCTGTTTTTAAAAGCCATCGTCTTATGTCACCATCCGTAACAGTTCCGATTAAGTGCTCCTTTTCGTCTATGACAAAAAGAATTCCATGTGAGTTTTCATCTATTTTTTTCAATGATTCTACGAGTTTGTTATCCTCTTTGCACAAATAAATTTCATCTACTTTTCTGCCCACAAAACTCACCCTCCAAATCAAATATCCGAAAGAATGTTTATCATACGTTTTCCGGCATGTCCGTCACCCCAGTAATATGAGTCAGTAACAAGGAACTTTTCGTTCATGGCTTTATAAACAGCTGTCTCTATCTCACTTTTATCGCCCGAACAGTCCAAAACATTTCCGCATAGATGTCTACCTTTCTGTCTGTCTCCGATATTTACAACCGGTACCTGCAAGAATGGTGCCTCTAAAATACCGCTACTGGAATTGCCCATAACAAGACTCACCTGTCTCATCATGGACAGGTAGTTTATATGGCCTAAAGATGCAACTGAAAACAGTTTTCTCCCATCAGCCACCTCCTCCAGAAACCTGTTTATTTCAATTCCTCCAAAATCCATATTCGCGTGTGTCATCACACACTGTATATTTTCTATATTTTTCAATACTTCAATACAGTTTTTTACTGTTTTTATGTTCTCTTCCAACCCTATTCTCGTCTCGGAATGGTATGTGAAAAGGATCCATTTTTTGTCAATATCAAGTCCCAATTTGAAAGCCATCTCTTCTCTATCAAACAGTTTTTCCCTATAGAATGCGTCCAGACCGGGTTCTCCTACGTTCCATACATTTTCATCAGAATTTCTCATTCTTATAATGTTTTTCTTTGACTCATCATTCCCTGTAAAATGATAAGTAGCCATCATGGTTATCGCGTTCCTAATCTCGTTATCTATGGCTCCTTCAGTAACGTCTCCTCCGGATATATGAATTATAGGAATCTTCATTATGAGTGCTCCGGTGGCAACCGGTAAAAGTTCATACCTGTCACCTACAACCACAAGATAATCCGGTTTTAGTTCTTTGAACGCCTTTGAAACAGATATTGAGATATCCCCCATTCCTTCTACAATCGAAGCTTCATCGCTATTGTCAACAATCGAATTCTTCAACACATAGAAAGGAATACCGTCTTTCTTTATCTCATCGACGGTATAGCCTTGTTCTTTTGAAAAATGTGCTCCGCCCGCAATCAGCGTCGGTTCAAATACATCGGAATTTATCATATCTTTTATTATCCATTTAAGAACACCATATTCAGCTCTCGTCATGGTAACTATACATACTCTTTTTTTCATATGTCTCTCCACATTATCTTCTCATCCTGCTTCACATCGCGTTTTAGTGTTCTTCCGACAAAAACATCCGCAAATTCAGGGTAAACCCCGTCCCCCGGTCTCTTAAATACCAGCATGTTTTTTTCTATGACGGTGCCCTTCGGCAAATCCCTTGCCGCAAGAATACTTCTTCTGGTCTGTTTCATTATATTTTTTTCACTATCCGTCGGTTTTTTTATTCCATCTCCGAGAAGTTTTTCCGTGTTTCTTATGCTTTTCACATAAGCTTTGAGTTCTTCCGGTTCCATCGATGCCGCATGATCCGGCCCCTTCATATTCCTGTCCAGGGTAAAATGTTTTTCCACTACCACAGCACCCAAAGTGACAGCTGCCACAGCCGCCTCGCATGACAACGTATGATCGGAATAACCAACCGGAAGTTTGAAAGCCTCTGCCATTGTCTTCATAGCTCTTATATTCACATCAGAAACCGCCGTTGGATAATCTGTCGTGCAATGCATCAAGGTGATTTTTGCGTTCCCTGTCTCGTATATTGCCTCTATAGCTTTCTCAACCTCACCCAACGTGCTCATACCTGTTGATAAAATGATATTTTTCCCGGTACGGCCTATCTCTTTTAAAAACTCGTGATTCGTAACTTCCGTTGAGCCGATTTTTACAATAGATACACCTATATCCAAAAGGCAGTTAAGACTCTCTGTTCCATCGGGTGTTGAAATAAAATCTATCCCTACTTTGTCACAATATTTCTTGAGTTCTCCGAATGCTTCAAAAGGGAGTTCCAGTTTTCTTACCATTTCAAGCTGAGACTCTTTTGTTTTGTCATTCTGTTTTTGATACTCGGCTTTCTCAGCATATGTTCCGGTGCACTCATATGCCTTAAAGGTTTGAAACTTTACGGCATCTGCCCCGGCTTCCTTTGCCGCATCAATCATCTTTTTTGCTATGCTTATATCGCCGTTGTGATTCACACCGGCTTCCGCTATCACATAAACTCCCATATGCCATCTCCAGTTATGAATTCCATACAATATCCCACTGCTCTTTAAATGTTTTTCCGGATGCAAGATACCTCTCAAGCGTGGCTCTTCCGGTTTTCGCCAGCAGTCTTACCTCTTTAAGCATATCGTTATTACTGTTTGATTCTCTGCCTGCAAGTTCCTCCATAATCTCGTAATCCTGTTTGTTCTCAAACATATTGAAAAGAGTATTTGCCGGATAGTTTTCAAGTTTTGTTAGATATGCCATGACTTTTTCCAGAACCTTTTTCAGTTCCTTTTGATTCGGAACATTGTTCCTTATTATCCTGTCCAGATCGTCATAGTTGTTCAGTTCTCTTTTTATCTCATCGCAAATTTTAGAAACGCTCTTCACAACACTATCGAGAAATTCATCAACCTGCTTTTTCTGTTCATCTGCAAATGAATACGGAACCGAGGCGACCATTTCTTCAAAATCTATTGTCTCATTTTGATCTGACATTGAAAGTGCCTCTTTCAAGGTCATGATCTTCGTCCCTTTTATGAGCGCGCCTCCCTCCGAAGCATCTATGATGACAGTATCCGGATAAAGTTCACACTGCTTTTCAAACCATTCTCTGTACAGTTTAAAAAGTCCATCCGAGAGAACTTTGTCTCCATTTATTCCTTCGACATATTCGATATCCGGTTTAGCGAATACTTCCTCTTTTATGGTATCCTCCGCATAAGCATCCGAATGTAATTTGCCTTCAGAAAATGCCAAATCCTGTCCTATAAGTACTATTTTACCAAATCCAAGTACTCTTACCAAGGTAAATGCTGTATTTGCCACACTTCCTCCTGTAGGAGCTGCGAATAGTTCTTTTCCGTAGTACTCATAAATGGCATCAATCAACGTTCTCTCCCTTGTCTTAATCATGAATTTTCTTCCGGTTATTTTCCTGCTCAACTCATAATTTGTCTGAGGTGATATAAACATAGGGATTGCCGCTGCCTCCGGTGTTGCAAAAGATTCCGGATTTTTACCCGGATCGACACAGATTGTCATATCAGGCACTATATCATTTTCAAGCAAAGTTCTTATTGCACCATCACAGCAGAGAATAAAAACCTTGCCCTTGTATTTTTTCAGTTCCTTTACATTTTTGTCCAAAGACGGCCCCGCTGATACCACAACCGCAGAATAGTTCGAGAAATCACAATTTTTAAACTCCTCATACATTTCCAAAAAAGAGGTTGTCTCACTTATTTTCATCATGTTATAAATATAGGCTCTTCCTCTTATCTTCTCGTCGTTTATAACTGTATTTTTGCTGACAAGAACCTGCTCTATTACCATCTTTATATAATTTTTAAAGAGTACATACTCCTCCTTAAAAATATTTACATAGTTTGGAATGCTTGCAATCTGCAAAAATGACTTATTAAGAAAATCGACTGTGTTTTCAAGTGCAGACAAATACTGCATTTTACCGTCTGCTCCGGTTGCCACCGTTACATTTGTAAAAAGTGCAATATCATTATATTGTGATTTGATAACATCGCTGTCAGGTTCATAAACAATGATTCTGTTGTCTTTATATTGTTCTGACAGTCTTTCTATATAACCCTTGTGTCCGAATCCAAAGATTATAAAGACACTCTTTTTATCTATATCTTTAAACTGCTGAAGCCAGACACTGATAGCATAATCCATATCAACGCGGCTTTGCATGCAATATTCTTTTCCATTGTAATTTATACAAAAAAAATCTTTATTTTCCATATGCTGCCACCGTCTCCTTTGTCTCCATGAAAACTTCAAATATCTCCAACCACTCATATATAATATTATCACTTAAGTAATACATATTGTTATCTTTTAAAGCTTCATTGAGATTGTTTAAGGCCGTTACAACATATTCCATCGGAAATTCTATACCTATCTTTTTCCACTCATCCGACGTCCCTGAAATCTCAGCCACTGCGGATTTTATCAACAAACTTACCTCCGCCATATCAACGGTATTGCCTTCCAATATCAATCTTGAAATATCTTTTAGTCTGTTGCTTATCTCCCTCATAACCTTCCCCTTTTAGTCAATATAGAAAAAGCCGGCTTTGCGCCGGCTCTTTCTATTGTAATTGTAAAAATTATCCAAGTAATGACAGAACACCCTGAGTAGACTGATTTGCCTGTGCAAGCATTGACTGGCCGGCCTGAGCAAGAATATTGTTCTTGCTGTACTCAACCATCTCTGCTGCCATATCTGTATCACGAATACGAGACTCAGATGCAGATGTGTTCTCAGATGTTGTATCAAGGTTTGCTACTGTATGCTCAAGTCTGTTCTGAAGAGCTCCGAGTGTAGATCTCTGATCAGATACAGTTGAGATAGCTTTCTGTACCAAGCTCATTGCTGATCCAGCTGTTGCATTTGTACTTACAGTGATTGAAGCTACACCGATTGTGGTTGCATCCATACCGTTGATAGAAACG
>JAILHT010000019.1 GCA_024695665.1 Lachnospiraceae bacterium | reverse complement strand
TAAAACCAGCTTTTCAGCTTGCTGTAGATGACGATTATATCAGTAAAAATCCGTTTGATTTCCAGTTAGCGACTGTAGTCGTAAATGACAGTGTAACCAGAGAAGCTTTATCTCAAGAAGATATGCGTAAGTTCTTAAAATTCGTGGAAGAGGATAAGCACTTTAGTAAATACTACGAGGGATTTTATATTCTTTTTCATACCGGACTTAGAATTTCAGAGTTCGGAGGGCTTACCATAAATGACATTGATTTTACAGAGATGAAGATTCATGTTACGCATCAGCTTCAGCGAAAGAGAAATATGGAATATACTATTGAAGATACCAAGACTTCCAGTGGTACAAGAGATATTCCTATGACTTCTGAAGTGGCAGAGTGCTTTCACAGGATTATTGAAAAGAGAAAGAATCTTCGCATAGAGCCAATGATTGATGGCTATAGCGGATTTCTATATCTCGATAAGAATAACATGCCTATGGTAGCACTTCACTGGGAAAAATATTTTCACCGCGTTGTAGAAAAGTACAATGGCATCTATAAGATTCAGATGCCAAAGATTACACCACATGTGTGTAGGCACACGTTCTGTTCAAATATGGCAAAGTCAGGAATGAATCCAAAGACGCTTCAGTATATTATGGGGCATTCGGATATAGGTGTTACATTGAATACCTATACACATTTGACGTTTGACGATGCCAAGGAAGAGATGGAGCGATTATCAAAGGCTCAGTAATAGCGAGTTGTACGGAATTCAAATTTACAACTTTTTTTACAACTTTTGATGGCAAATTTACAACTTTTTATGCCAAGATATGCCAAAAAACGGAGAAAAATAATCTGCCGAAAATGTGCCGCAAACCCAGTAAAATTAAGGAAAACAGAGGATTTACAAGACTATGATTAAAATACTATTCATCTGCCACGGCAATATATGCCGCTCTCCAATGGCGGAATTCATTTTTAAAGATATGGTAACCCGAGAGGGGCTTGCCGACAAATTTGAGATTGCATCTGCTGCGACAAGTACAGAAGAGATATGGAACGGTGTTGGGAATCCTGTGTATCCTCCGGCGAGGCAAGAACTGAAAGCGCATGGTATAGACTGCGGAGGCAAGAGAGCAAGACTTCTTAATAAAGAAGATTATGAGTATTATGATTATCTTATCGGAATGGATGGTATGAATATGCGAAACATAGAGCGCATAACAGGGCACAAAAGAGGAGATAAGATATACAAGATGATGGAGTTTTGCGGGCTGGAAAACGATGTTGCAGATCCGTGGTATACAAACTGCTTTGATGTGACATATAATGACATCGAAAAAGGAAGCAAGGCCTTTCTCAAATATTTGAAAGAAGAGGGGAAAATCGATGCATGAACTCAGTATGGTCATGAATCTGGCAAATACTGCGGAGAGGACAGCCGAACAGAATGATATGAAAAAAGTAGAACTTATTCATGTCGGAGTGGGTGAGATGTCCGGAGCGGTGGATGAGTATATAGACAAATATTTCAATCAGATCAAAGACAAATATTCCTATATTAATAATGCGACTCTGGTGCTTTCTAAAGATTTTGCAAAAGGAAAATGCAAAAACTGCGGGGAGGAGTTCCTGCTTACAGAAAATGAGGGAGTATGCCCAAAGTGCGGTGAGAGAGATTTTACTATAACTATAGGAAAATCCATAACCGTGCATAAAATTGAAGGAGAGTAAATTCTATTTGTATATACTGCTTAAATAGAAATGCAGTAATTAAAAAAACAATTATATATGGTGACGAGAAAGTGTAGTTAAATTTTTGTCAAGTACTTAATTTTAAACAAAAAACTTTCTCATTAAGTATTGATTTTTTGGAACCCTGTCTATAATATTGGATATAGTCAGGGTTTATTTTTTAACACACTAACAATATCTATATATAAGGAGGATACGTAATGTCTAGAGCAAAACAGTCAATGGACGGTAATACAGCTGCGGCTCATGTAGCTTATGCTTTTACCGAGGTTGCTGCAATCTACCCAATTACACCTTCCAGCCCGATGGCTGATTATGTTGATCAGTGGTCGGCAACTGGACAGGAAAACATCTACGGCAGCCAGGTTAAGGTTGTTGAGATGGAGTCTGAGGCAGGTGCTGCCGGAGCCGTTCACGGTTCATTAGCAGCAGGTGCTATGACAACAACATTTACAGCATCACAGGGTCTTCTTTTGATGATTCCTAATATGTACAAGATAGCAGGAGAAATGCTTCCTTGCGTTTTCGATGTTTCAGCACGTACAGTTGCTACACAGTCACTCAATATTTTCGGTGATCACAGTGACGTTTACGCTTGTCGTCAGACAGGTTTCGCTATGTTGGCAGAGACAAACACACAGGAAGTTATGGACTTGAGCCCGGTAGCACATCTTGCTACTGTTGAAGGAAAAGTTCCATTTGTAAACTTCTTCGATGGATTCAGAACTTCCCACGAGATTCAGAAGATTGAAAAATGGGATTATGCAGATCTCAAAGAGATGATGAACTGGGATGCTTTGAACGCTTTCCGTGCACATGCACTAAATCCTGAGCATCCGGCTATGCGTGGATCTCATGAGAACGGTGATGTTTTCTTCCAGCACAGAGAGGCTTGTAACAAAGCATATGATGCACTTCCTGCAATCGTAGAGAAGTACATGAACAAAGTAAATGAGAAGCTCGGTACAAACTATGCACTCTTCAACTACTACGGAGCAGAGGATGCAGAGCGCGTTATCGTAGCTATGGGTTCAGTTAACGACGTTGCTGAAGAGGTTATTGATTACCTTACAGCAAAGGGAGAGAAAGTCGGACTCATCAAGGTTCGTCTTTACAGACCATGGAGCTCAGAAGCTTTCCTTAAAGTTCTTCCAAAGACTACAAAGAAGCTTGCTGTTCTCGACAGAACAAAAGAGCCTGGTGCTCTCGGAGATCCTTTATACCTCGATGTTGCTACAACACTTCTCGAGGCAGGAAAGTCTGATATCACACTTGTTGGCGGACGTTACGGACTTGGATCAAAAGATACACCTCCTTCATCAATCTTTGCAGTATACAAAGAGCTTGAGAAGGATGCTCCTAAGAAGCGTTTCACAATCGGTATCGTAGATGATGTTACAAACTTGAGCTTACCTGAGGTTAAGCCGGCACCTATCACTTCTGCACCTGGTACAGTAGAGTGCAAGTTCTGGGGACTCGGTGGAGACGGAACCGTTGGTGCTAACAAGAACTCTACAAAGATCATCGGAGACCATACCGACAAATATATTCAGGCATACTTCCAGTATGACTCAAAGAAAACCGGTGGAGTTACCATCTCTCACTTGAGATTCGGTGATTCTCCAATCAGAAGCCCATATTACATCAACCAGGCAGACTTCGTAGCTTGCCACAACCCTTCATATGTTACAAAGGGATTTAAGATGGTTCAGGATGTAAAACCGGGCGGAGTTTTCATGATCAACTGTCAGTGGTCAGATGAAGAGCTTGCTCATCACCTCAATGCCGCTGCTAAGAAGTACATCTATGAGAACAACATTCAGCTCTACACCATCAACGCTATCGATAAAGCTATCGAAATCGGAATGGGTAAGAGAACAAATACAATCCTTCAGTCAGCATTCTTCAAGCTTGCAAACGTTATGCCGATTGACGATGCTGTAAACTTCATGAAGCAGGCAGCTAAGAAGTCATACGGTAAGAAGGGTGACGCAGTTGTAGAGATGAACTACAAGGCAATCGACGCAGGTGTAGACGCTATCCATAAGGTAGAGATTCCTGCTTCTTGGGCAAATCCTGAGGCAGATGCACCGGCTAAGGAGCTTGTAGGACTTCCTAAGGTAGTTAAACTCGTTAAGGATGTTATGACTCCGATTTCTATTATGGACGGAGATTCACTTCCTGTTTCTGCATTCGCTGAGAATCCGGACGGACAGTTCGAACTCGGAGCTTCTGCTTACGAGAAGAGAGGAACAGCCGTTACAGTTCCTGAGTGGGATGCTGCTAAGTGTGTACAGTGTAACCAGTGTGCATTCGTATGTTCACATGCTACAATTCGTCCGTTCATGCTCAATGATGAAGAAGTTAAAGCAGCTCCTTCACAGATTAAGCTCGCAGACGTTAAGGTACCAAAGGATACAGGATACAAGTATACAATGAGCGTTTCACCGCTTGATTGTATGGGATGTGGAGAGTGTGTAACCGTTTGTCCTACAAAGGCTATCGAGATGGTTCCACAGGAGTCTCAGGCTGCTGAGCAGGAAGTATTCGATTATCTTGTTGCTAACGTTGACAAGAAGGTTGATGCAGCCGGCCCTTCAAACACAGTTAAGGGATCACAGTTCAACCAGCCATTGCTCGAGTTCTCAGGATCTTGTGCAGGTTGTGCAGAGACTTCATATGCAAGACTTATCACACAGCTCTTCGGTGAGCATATGTATATTTCAAATGCTACAGGATGTTCTTCAATCTGGGGTGGTCCTGCAGCTACAGCACCATATACAGTAAACAAGAACTCTAAGAAGGGACCTGCTTGGGCTAACTCATTGTTCGAGGATAACGCAGAACATGGAATGGGTATGGAAGTAGGACAGAAGTTCCTTCGTGACAGAGCTATAGCAGCTGCAAAGCTTAGCGCAGAGTCTGATAAGGCAAGCGCAGAGATGAAAGATGCATTTGCTAAGTTTATGGATACTGTAAACAGCACAACAGAGAATGCCGCAGCATGTGATGTCCTTGTTGCAGAGCTTGAGAAAGCAGCAAGCGCAGGATGCCCTAATGCAAAGGCAGCTCTTGAACTTAAAGATTATCTTCCTAAGAAATCTATCTGGATCATGGGAGGAGACGGATGGGCTTATGACATCGGTTTCGGTGGATTAGACCATGTACTTGCTTCAGGTGAGAATGTAAACGTTATGGTATTTGATACAGAGATGTACTCAAATACAGGTGGACAGGCTTCAAAGGCTTCAAATATCGGTGAGGTTTGTCAGTTCGCAGCTGCAGGTAAGGAGATCGGAAAGAAGTCTCTTGCTGAGATAGCAATGAGCTACGGATATGTATATGTAGCACAGATAGCACTTGGAGCAAACCCTGCTCAGGCTGTTAAGGCTATCACAGAGGCTGAGGCATACAACGGACCTTCACTTATCATCGGATATGCTCCATGTGAGCTTCACGGTGTAACAGGTGGAATGAACCACTGCCAGGATGAGATGAAGAAAGCAGTAGCTGCCGGTTACTGGAACCTCTTTTCATTCAACCCTGCACTCAAGGCAGAAGGAAAGAACCCATTCACTCTTACTTCAAAAGCAGGAGACGGTTCTTACCAGGATTTCCTCAACAACGAGACACGTTATACACGTCTCCAGAGAGCATTCCCGGATCGTGCAGACAGACTTTTCAAGGAGTCAGAGGAAGCAGCAAAGGCTCGCTTCGAGCATCTTGAGAAATTGGTTGAACTTTATAAGTAATCAACTAAACAAGAGATATACTACAGGCGTCGGTTTTCCGGCGCCTGTTTTTTGTGGTACTAAAGATGGATAAATAATATTTTTGAGATTGCTTTACAAAGTGCTAAATGCTACAATTAATTTATAAAAAGGGGGAGCCTGCGTAGGCGAAATTGTTATGAGTCCGATTAATGTGATTTTCAGAGAACTTTTTCAACCAAAGAGGAAAAAGAAATACAGCAGGCAGTACCGAAAGAACGGGAATTATAACAAAAAGGTTAAGGAGAGTATAAAGGTGTCAGAGGAGAAAAAATTAAATGAAGAAATAACCGCAGATAATGCGGATTTCACCAAGGAGGCAGTTTTTGGGGATGATTTGAATTCCGCAAAACAGGACAACAATTTCCTGTTGTCGCAGATAGATGAGTTCAGAGAGAAGGCAAAACAGCTGCAGGAGCTTATGCTTGCCAAAGAGAAAAAGGCAAAAGAACTTCAGTCCATAGTTGATGAGAAGGATGCAAAAGCCAAGGAGATGGAGCTGGAACTTGAGGAGAAGAAAAAAATCGCAAGCGGACTCACAGCTGCAATGGAATCCAAAATAGATGGGCTTGTCTCTGAGGTTAAAGACAACTTAAACGAAAACAAAGAACAGACAAAGGCTTCCCTTGATGAGGTAAGCGGTAAACTGGATGCTGTAAAGACTGAACTTGAAGAAAAAATACATTCTGAAGATGTTTTGTGCTACAGAAATATGCAGAGTTTGGTCGAAGAAGCCGATAAAAAGATTGAGGAACTAAACAGAAAGGTAAATGAGCTTTCCCAGAAAAACGGAAACAGCAAGCTTACCTTGTTGGCATTCTTGAATCTAGTCGGTGTAGTTATCCTTATACTGGCACATTACGGGATGATCTAAAAGGTTGTGATAATTTGAAATTCGAGAAAATGAACAATGGCTCATTGAGATGCAGCCTAACAAAACAGGATTTGGATAATAACGGCGTAAAGATGGAAGATTTCTTTACGAATAATCAAACTGCGCGCGATTTTCTGGAAAAATTGATTCATATGGCGGAGCAGGAAGTTGGTTATAAGACATCGGGAAATATGATGTCAATCCAGGCGGCTGCAGTTTCGGAGAATGATATTATACTTACTTTTACCGAACATCAGCTAAATGGTTCAGACTTGATTGAGAAGATAAAGGATATGGTTTCGGGAAAGGTTCCGGATGAGGAGACAAAGTCCGAAAAGAAGGATGATCTCTTCCTTGAACTTAATGACAAGACCAAGGACGAGGCACAGGATTATACATATCTTCTCAGATTTGACAGCCTTGATATGATTGTACGTTTCGCAAGGGTAATGATAACAAGAGAGAGTAAACTCGATAAAGTTATCAGCACAGTGTATAAATACAAAAAAGAATACTATATGCATGCGAATCTGAATTTTTCTTCAAAGGATTATTTGTACAGCTTCGTATCTACCGCGATGGAATACACCGAGAGTATACAAAAAGGAGATGTTTTCGTAACATTCCTGGAGGAGCATGGTAAGGTGATTATCGGTCCTTGGGCGATGCAGGAACTTGGTGTTATGTAATTGAATAATAGTGGAAAGCATATACGTTTTTGATTGATGTATATGCTTTTTGTTTGTGAGGGATTTTTACTATGAGGCTTAAAGGAATTATAATTGGGTGTTTTGCAATGTTTGCGGTTTTTATCTTTCCGCAGACTGTTCTTGCTGATATATCTGTGTCGAATATGAATGTCTACGTGACAATAAACGAGGATGGATCGGCCAGTGTAAGAGAATACTGGGATACTTATGCCGACGAGGGAACAGAGTTTACGTTGGAATATTCAAACAACGGATTCTTGGATTTTAACGATTTGATTGTCACAGATAAGAGAGGCAGCTATTCGGTTGTAGAAGAGTGGAATGATGATGCTTCTTTTGATGAGAAGGCCGGTAAATGTGGGATAGAAAAAAATCTCATCGAGTCAAAGCTTTGCTTTGGTATTTCGGAATACGGTGTCAACAATTATATAATCTGTTATAACATATCTTCATTTGTCGGTAATTATGATGATGCCGACGGTTTTCTTTTCAGATTTGCGAACAGTGCAATGTCTGATTATTTCCCGACAAAAGTTTCATTGAATGTCACTATGGCTGATGGAACTGTTTTGTCAGAGGACAACTGTGAACTGACGCTCTTCGGATGTGAAGGATATGCACAGTTTGATGAGGATGGAAAAATAGTAGCGGGAACTTATACCGATCTTTTTACTGATGCAAATTTTACTCTCATGGCAAGGTTTGACAAGGGAGTTTTTGATGAGTCAAAGCTTTATTCTCACAAGGAGAACGAGTTTGATAGTCTGTATACATATTCAGAGGCTGACGCAGAGTATCTCAATTCATACTTCAACGACTATTATGAAGGTGATGATTTGGGAGGCTGGTATGCAGCCATATTCTTGATAGGTCTTTCTATTGCTGTTTTTGCCGGTATCTCTGTCTTCAACTCTTTAAGAAACAGAAAGATGGCAGCTTTTGTAAAAAAGGCACCATACAATAAGAAGTGTCCTAAAAATATCAATGCTACTTATGTTCTTGCAAGGCAGGCCGGATTGTGTAACGAGGGTGAACTTTTGGGCGGAAGAATACTTTATCTTATGCTGAACGGCGCGGTAAAAGCGGATATTTCGGATGTGCATTCAGATAGACTAAGACTCGAACTGTTTTCCGGATGTGTCTTTGAGGACAAATTTGACAGTGAACTCTTTGACATACTAACTGTTGCTGCAGATGGCGACAATATCGTTCATCCGAGGGAAATGCAACGATTCAGTGAGGATTATTTTGAAGACATAGAGGCATTTTTAAACCATTGTGAAGCGGATGGTATGGCATATCTGAAAGAGAAGGGTATTATAAGAAAAAATATCTATATAGGTTTGGAGTCACTTACAGAGAAGGGCAAAATAGAACTTGAAAAGATATGTGGTTTTCATAAATACTTAAAAGATTTTTCTGCTCTTGAGGATAAGGGGGACGAAATCAAAGAGAAGTGGAAGGATTACCTACCATATGTTGTTTTATTCAATCTCATAGATCAGTATGAGGAGGGACTAAAGCAAGTATTTGATGAGGAGTATATTGGTGAGTATGTGAACAGCGCTATATCTCATGCGAGAAGAGCATACAGATATTATGGACAGGTGAATGAATCCATGGAGGACGGCACCATAAGAAACGTAGGAACCGGTGAGATGCCTGAGTAGAAAATGAGGATTAAATCAATCGAGTGTTGATTAAACAAAAATGGATGTGCTATTGCAATAGCACATCCATTAAATATGTATAGACATTTGAATTCTCTTTTGTCCAGTTGGAACAGATAGCTTTTGCCTGCTCCTTTGTTTTTACATTTATAGTTATGTCTATAACCGGGTGGCTGGATTCCTGTATCTGGCATCTGACATCATAGCTGTCGTTTACAGTGGGAATGTAAGCCGCAAAAGCCCGGTTTTCTTCTTTTAGTTTTAGCTTGTTGTCTTTTAAGTATTGTTTTATATCGGCAATGATTGAATCATTGAGCTTGTCTTCAAAATACGGAAGAGTAAGTTTACCCTCGTTTGTAAGAAAATATTGGGTGTTGTTGTGAGTGGTAGTACACTCAATCAACCCTGCATTCACAAGGCCGTTTAATATTTTTTGTATTGAGAAATAATCCGTATAGTCTTTTTCCAGCAGAAAATCCGATATCTGAGTGTTTGTCAGAGGAAAGTCCACCGCATCAAGCATGTATAAAACCATTACACGATATATTGTATCCGGCTCTGCCATAAAATCACCTCCGGCCTATATATTATCTTTAACAGCTTTACTTACAACATCCGCAATACGTGGATCGAATGCTTCCGGTAGAATATAATTTTCATTGAGTTTGTCAGGCTCAACAAGACCTGCTATAGCTTTTGCAGCCGCAAGCTTCATGTCTTCGGTAATCTGTTTTGCTCTGCCTTCAAGAGCACCTTTGAATATTCCCGGGAAAGCTATTACGTTGTTTACCTGGTTAGGGAAGTCGGATCTTCCTGTTCCGACAACTTTTGCTCCGGCTTCTTTTGCAAGATTAGGAAGGATCTCAGGGTCAGGATTTGCCATTGCAAATATGATAGCATCTCTGTTCATTGACTTGACCATATCCTGTGACACGATATTTGGTGCGGATACACCTACAAAGATATCGGCACCTTTCAATGCATCAGCGAGAGAGCCGTGTGCGTTTTCGAGGTTGGTCACCTCGGTCATCTTTTTCTGCATCCAGTTTAAATTTGCATCATCTTTTGCAAGGATTCCCTGTCTGTCGCACATTGTCACGTTTTTGAATCCGTATCTGAGGAGAAGCTTGGTTATTGCAACACCGGCAGATCCGGCACCGTTTACGACAACTTTGCAGGCTTCTTTTTCTTTATTTACGACTTTGAGACCGTTGATTATTCCGGCGAGTACTATTATTGCCGTACCGTGCTGATCGTCATGGAAGACAGGAATATCAAGTATCTCTTTGAGCCTTTCTTCGATTTCAAAACATCTCGGAGCAGATATGTCCTCAAGGTTTATTCCGCCAAAGCCCGGTGCAAGATATTTTACTGCTTTTATGATTTCTTCTGTATCCTGTGTGTCAAGGCAGATAGGAACAGCATTTACTCCTCCGAACTCCTTGAATAATACGCATTTTCCTTCCATTACAGGCATGGCTGCGTAAGGTCCGATATTTCCGAGGCCGAGTACGGCACTTCCGTCCGAAACTACGGCAACGGTGTTTGCTTTCATTGTGTATGTATATACTTTATCTGTATCAGCGGCGATTTCCCTGCATGGTTCAGCTACACCCGGGGTGTATGCCACCGAAAGATCATCTCTGTTTCTGACAGGAGATTTTGCTACGGTTTCAAGTTTACCGTTCCATTCGGCATGTTTTTTTATGGCTTCTGCTTTGTAATCCATTGTCAATCCTCCTATTTAATATATCAGCACGATAAATATTAGCATTAAAAAAAGATGCTTGCAATAATATGAAATACATATTTACAATTTATAAATGGTAGTTGTATAATAACAAAGACTAATTTAGAAGCATCTTTGCCGAATCAGGCGAACAATCCCATTTATTATGAGATTAATATAGAATAGGAGAACTAATGAGAGAAAAGTACGAAAGTCTTTCTGCTACAGTTTTAAAAGAACTAGCCAAAGCAAGAGGTATGAAACACTTATCAGGGCTTAAAAAAGCTGAACTCGTTGAGAGAATGCTTGAGCAGGATGAGATCGATAAGCAGAGTGAGAGCAGCAATAAGAACGAGACAAAAAAAGACGAAGAGAAGAAGCATACTACAAGGAAGAAAAAAATAAGTGAGTCTAAGACAAGCGAGCCTAAGACAAGCGAGTCTAAGACAAGCGAGCCTAAGACAAGCGAGCCTAAGACAAGCGAGCCTAAGACAAGTGAGTCAAATACAAGTGTTTCCAAGGAGTATGATGAGACTAGAGTAGAGAAGGATAAGGAGACTTCCGAGACCGATAAAGAGGAATCAACTTCATCCTCATCTGATGAGTCAAAAAGAAAAAATTGCGAAGAGAATATTCCGGATGAAAGAGTCGGCGGAAATGCCAATGGAATCCTTGAGGTTTTGCCTGATGGCTACGGATTCATCAGATGTGAAAATTATATGCCTGGTGACAGAGATGTGTACGTATCACCGTCGCAGATCAGAAAATTCAATTTGAAAACAGGTGATATCATAACCGGAACGACAAGAGTGAAGACCTCCCAGGAAAAATTCTCTGCATTGCTCTATGTGTCTGCTGTGAATGGCAGACATCCGTCGGAGGCACAGAGAAGACCGAATTTTGAAGATCTCACTCCGATTTTTCCTAATAAGAGAATAAAACTTGAGATTCCGGGAGCTTCAACAGCGATGAGAATTGTGGATCTTGTTTCTCCGATCGGAAGAGGTCAGAGAGGTATGATCGTATCTCAGCCGAAAGCAGGAAAGACAACTCTCTTAAAGCAGGTCGCATCTTCAGTTATAAAGAATGAGCCAAACATGCATCTTATCATTCTTCTCATAGACGAGAGACCTGAGGAGGTAACTGACATGATGGAGGCCATAAAAGGACCGAACGTTGAGGTTATCTATTCAACTTTTGATGAGACGCCGGAACATCACAAAAGAGTGTCGGAGATGGTTATAGAGAGAGCAAAAAGACTTGTTGAGCACGGTCAGGATGTCATGATACTGCTCGATAGTATCACAAGACTTGCTAGGGCTTACAACCTCACGGTTCCGCCTAGTGGAAGAACGCTTTCCGGTGGACTCGATCCTGCAGCTCTTCATATGCCAAAGAGATTTTTCGGAGCAGCGAGAAATATGAGGGAGGGCGGAAGCCTTACAATTCTTGCAACAGCTCTTGTTGATACGGGAAGCAAGATGGACGACGTTGTATTTGAGGAGTTCAAAGGAACAGGAAATATGGAACTTGTACTCGACAGAAAACTTTCCGAAAAGAGAGTATTCCCTGCCATTGATATTGTAAAATCGAGCACCAGAAGAGAAGATCTCCTTCTCAATCCGGATGAGCAGGAAGCTGTCGACAAAATGAGAAGAGCATTTAACGGTATGAAGACAGACGAGGCCGTTGAACAGGTTCTCACAATGTTCTCCAGAACGAGAAGCAACAGAGAATATATTGATATAATGAAAAAACGAAGACTTGTATAAAACGGCATAAAACAATTTGTTCCTGTATTTTATGCTTGCATAATATAACAATGTATGTTATTGTTATTAAGCTGTTTATCGGGATGTAAATTAGCAATCGTGTATTTTTGTAAGATGTCTGATAAGGCATATACAAGAATGAAACAGAGAACGTAGAATATAGATTTGAGTAAAACGAGGTGAAATCATGAGAGAAGGAATCCATCCGGACTATTATCAGGCAACAGTTACTTGTAACTGCGGAAACACATTTGTAACCGGTTCTACAAAGCCTGAAATCCACGTTGAAATCTGTTCAAAATGCCATCCGTTCTACACAGGACAGCAGAAGGCAGCTCAGGCTCGTGGACGTATCGATAAGTTCAACAAGAAATACGGCTTGGAAAAATAGAACAAAGCACAATGACTTAAAAAAGTGTGAAAGTTTCTTTCACACTTTTTTTTGAGTGTTATCTAAAAAGGAAAAAAATATGAGATATTCGGGGATTGGCGGACAGGCCGTCATGGAAGGCGTAATGATGAAAAATGAAGATAAATACGCCGTGGCTGTCAGAAAGCCGGATAATGAGATTGCGGTCGAAGTACATGACTGCAATGGTATATCGAAAAACAAAAATTTAAAAAAGATTCCTCTTGTCAGAGGAGTTGTAAATTTCATCGAGTCTCTTACTTTGGGTATGGGGTCATTGCTTGAATCCGCTTCATATTTTGAAGATGAGGAAGATGAAAGTGAAAAAAAAGGAAAAGACGATGATAGCGATAAATTTGCTATGGGTGGAGTTGTTTTTTCATCCGTTGCTTTGGCCGTTATTATTTTTATGATTATTCCTTACGGAGTCTCTCTGTTTTTCGAGAGATATATCAGCTCGGGATTTGCCATAGCGGCAATAGAAGGAGTGTTGCGACTTGTCATCTTTATAGGTTACATCGGAGGCATATCGCTCATGGAAGATATCAAGAGAGTGTATATGTATCACGGTGCTGAGCACAAGTGTATAAACTGTATAGAGAGTGGGCTTGATCTCACTGTTGAGAATGTGAGAAAAAGTTCCAAAGAGCACAAGAGATGTGGGACAAGTTTCCTTTTGTTTGTCATGCTGGTCAGCATAATACTTTTTATGTTTATCCAGGTGGATTCTAGACTTCTTAGGCTTGTGTTAAGACTTCTTTTGATTCCTGTTATAGCGGGAATTTCATATGAGTTTATCAGACTCGCCGGAAGAAGTGACAATATTTTAGTAAATATAATAAGCAAACCGGGGTTGTGGATGCAAAAGCTCACAACAAGGGAACCGGATGACAATATGATAGAGGTTGGAATAGCTTCTGTTGAGGCTGTTTTTGACTGGAAAAAATATGTTGAGGAAATAAAAAACTCATGACGTATAAAGAATTGTTGCATCAGGGAGAGGAGTTTCTTACAAACGAGGGAATTTCGGATGCAAAAACAGACGCGTGGTTACTCCTTGAGTACTGTGCGCACATTTCAAAAAATGATTATTTTCTCCGCATGAATGATGAGATTTCAGAGGAGAATAAGGTGGAGTTTTTTGCACTTGCAAAAAGGCGTGCAGAACATATTCCACTGCAATATATAACAGGTGAGCAGTGTTTTATGGGGCACAATTTTGTTGTGAATCAAAATGTGCTTATCCCAAGAGCAGACACGGAAATTCTTTGCGAGGAGGCAATAAGGCTTCTAAAGCCAAACTCAAGAGTTCTCGACATGTGTACCGGAAGCGGGTGTATTCTTATAAGCACCATGTTAGCAGGTGACGGTATCATGGGAGTCGGAGTGGATGTCTCAAAGCAGGCTTTGATTGTCGCAAAAGAAAATGCAAAGAGATTTGAAGTGACACCGGAGTTCATAAAAAGCGATCTGTTCGATTCGGTGACTGGCGTTTTTGATATGATCGTATCAAATCCCCCTTATATAAGAAGTGAGGAGATAAACCATCTGATGCCGGAGGTGAGAGATTTCGAACCGGTTCAGGCATTGGATGGAAAAGAGGACGGATTGTTTTTTTACAGAAGAATAATTCCGGACAGCAAGGATTATTTGACGGATGATGGTGTCTTGATATTGGAAATCGGTTGTGACCAGGCGGTGGAAGTGAGTGATCTCATGGAAAACGAAGGTTTTACCAATGTTCGGGTGGTCAAGGATTTGGCAGGACTCGACAGAGTTGTAATAGGAGTGAAAGGATATGTTTGATAAGTTAGAGGATTTGGTCAGAAGACTTGAAGAAGTTTTGAATCAGCTAAGTGAACCGGATGTTGCATCAGATGCAAACCGTTTCAGAAAGCTTATGAAGGAGCAGAGTGATCTCACTCCTATAGTTGAGGCGTACAACGAGTATAAACAGAACAAACAGAATATAGAAGATTCTCTTGCAATGCTCGAGGAGGAGTCCGACGAGGAGATGAGAGAACTTGCAAAAGAGGAACTCAACGAGTCGAAGGACAAGGTCGCAGAGCTTGAGGAGCGTTTGAAGATACTTCTTTTGCCTAAGGATCCCAACGATGACAAGAACGTTATCGTGGAGATACGTGCAGGTGCCGGCGGTGAGGAGGCTGCTCTCTTTGCTGCGGAGATTTACAGAATGTATGTGCATTATGCAGAGTCGAGACATTGGAAGGTTGAGCTTTTGGAAGCAGATGAGACCGGTATAGGCGGAATGAAATCAGTCGATTTTATGGTTACCGGAAACGGAGCATACTCGGTTTTGAAATACGAATCGGGTGTGCACAGAGTCCAGCGTGTTCCTGAGACAGAGTCACAGGGACGTATACAGACATCGACCTGTACGGTTGCAGTTATGCCGGAGGCAGAGGAAGTTGATATTCAAATAGACGAGAAAGATATCCGAATCGATGTAATGAGAGCTTCCGGAAACGGTGGACAGTGTGTCAATACAACGGACTCAGCCGTTCGACTCACACATTATCCTACCGGAATCGTGATTTATTCTCAGACAGAGAAATCACAGCTTCAGAATAAGGAAAAAGCTTTTGCACTCCTTCGTTCAAAATTGTACGATCTTGAACTTCAGAAACAGCAGGATGCAGAGTCGGCGGAGAGAAGAAGCCAGATTGGTACAGGAGATAGAGCTGAGAAGATCAGAACATACAACTTCCCTCAGGGAAGAGTCACGGATCACAGAATAAATCTTACGCTTTATAAGTTAGATAAGATAATGAATGGGGATATTCAGGAGATACTTGACGCATGTATAGCAGCCGATCAGGCGAAGAAGCTTGCATCAATGAATAATGAATAAAAAGGGGAAAACGATCATGACCACGGAATTCAACTTGACAGAGGGAAGCATCTCAAAAAAACTGGCAATGTTTGCAATACCGTATCTGATTTCAGCTTTCCTTCAAACTTTCTACGGAATGGCAGATCTTTTGATCGTAGGTATTTTTAATACGTCTGATACCACAACTGCGGTTTCCGTAGGAAGTCAGTTTACACATATGGTTACTGTTATAATCATCGGACTTGCGATGGGGATAACGGTCAGAATAGGAAATTGTGTAGGCGCTAAAGATATGAAAAGAATATCAAAGATAGTGGGCAACAGCGCACTTTTCTTTGCTATATTTTCTGCTGCTTTAGCGCTTGTTTTGTTGCCACTCACACCTCAGATTGTAAGTGTCATGAACACTCCAATTGAGGCTGTATCACAGACCAAAAGTTATCTTGGAATATGTTTTTTGGGACTTCCTTTTATATGCGCATATAACGTATTGAGCGCGATATACAGAGGCATGGGAGACTCGAAGAGCCCTATGATATTTGTGTCGATAGCCTGTGTGATAAATTTGGCGCTTGATTTTGTACTTATTGGATTTTTTGGAATGGGTGCCTCAGGCGCGGCTGTTGCTACGGTTGTCGCTCAGTTTGTGAGTTCTCTCATAGCACTCTTCAAATTAAAAAGAATAAATGCTTCTATTGGAATAAGAAAAGAAGATTTTAAACTCAATGCGGATATAGTAAAAGAGATAGTTTTTATCGGTGGACCGGTTGCAATGCAGGACGGACTGATACAGGTTTCTTTCCTTGTTATCACCGTGATTGCAAATTCCAGAGGCCTCACGGATGCTGCTAGTGTCGGGATTGTGGAGAAGATCATAAGCTTTATGTTCCTTGTGCCATCTGCTTTGCTGTCTGCGATATCTGCACTCACTGCTCAAAATATCGGTGCGGGAAAAAAGGACAGAGCGGAGAAGACACTGTTTTATGGAATGGTTTTTGCATTTTGCTACGGTTTGCTCGCTGCACTTGTAAGCAATCTTATTCCTGAAAGTATGGTGGGATTGTTTACGAGGGATGCGTTAGTTGTAGCAGCCGGAGCGAGATATCTCATGTCATATGCTTTTGATGTCCCTATAGCCGGGATTCATTTTTGCTTCAGCGGATATTTCACGGGTCGTGGAAAATCGTTGATTTCTTTCATACACAATATTCTTTCGGTTATTATAATCAGGGTGCCGGGGGCATATTTTACGAGCAAGTATTATCCGGATGATCTCTTCCCGATGGGACTTGCAGCACCGCTTGGATCGGCTCTTTCGGCTGTTATATGTATAACTTTTTTTGTTTTGTTAAAGAAAAAAGATAAAACAGTTTAACTTTGAAGATTATTCTGCTAAAATTTCCTTTTGGATATATTTGATAAGTATTATAAAATGAGGTTAATGAGATGAGTTTCAGTTTAAAAAGGTTGTTTCTTACGATAGCGGGGGTTATGATATGTTCCTTTAGCGTGGGTATTTTTCAGATAGTAGAATTCGGCGTGGACCCTTTCCAGTGTTTTGCGATGGGAACCCACAATCCGTTCGCTTCGGTATTAAGCTACGGAACCTACTATTCACTGATCAGTTTTATATTTCTGGCCATAGATTTTTTTCTGGACAGACATTACATAGGATTGGCTACATTTATAAACATCTTTTTGACGGGATATATAGTTGATTTCAGTTACAAATGGCTTTTGACAATATTTGTGGATCTGAATATGGTCTCAAGAGTGGTTCTTCTTCTTGTTGCTATCGTTGTGATGTGTTTCGGCTCATCGATGTATTACACCGGAGATCTTGGAGTGTCGGTTTATGATACGATATCACTGGCTTTGGCAGACAGAAAACCGAAGGTTTTTGGCAAGGTTGTCCCGTTCAAATACATCAGGGTATTCTTCGATCTGCTCTGCGTTATAATCGGATTTTCTTTCGGAAAGATACCGGGAATAGGAACGGTTATTACAGCATTTTTCATGGGACCGCTCATCGACTTTTTCAATGTTCATGTTATGCAACCGTTTGTAAAGGATGACAAAACATTTGGAAAATAATTTTATGTTTTAAGGGGGTTAAATGGGAGTACAATTTATTCTCGGAAATTCAGGAAACGGAAAATCATATTATATATATAATAAAATCGTCCAAGAGTCTTATGGGGACATCGGCGGGAACTATCTTGTTATTGTTCCCGAGCAGTTTACGATGCAGACCCAGAAGACTCTTGTTTCGTTGCACAGAAATCACAGTATTCAAAATATTGACATATTGAGCTTTGAGAGACTGTCATACAGGATATTTGACGAACTGGGCGTAAAAAGCAATCACGTGCTTGAGGAGTCAGGAAAAAACTTCCTGCTTAAGCGTGTCGCTGACAGGGAGAAGGGAAAACTCAGTGTGCTTGGCTCAAACATATCAAAAATGGGATATATTTCCGAGATGAAATCTCTTATTTCGGAATTTATGCAGTACGGGGTGAAACCGGAGGATATTGCAAATATCAATTCCATGCATTCAAAATCCTTTGAGATGAAACTGAAAGATGTTGAGATACTCTACAGAGGATTTCTTGACGAGCTAGAGGGTACATATATCACCTCGGAGGAGATATTGTCCCTTCTTATTTCCGTTGCCCACAAATCAAAGATTTTGAAGAATGCGACACTTGTCTTTGACGGATATACTGGTTTTACTCCGGTACAGAAGGAGCTTCTTGCGGTGCTCATGCCGATAGTGAAGGACATATATGTCACTGCGACAATGGATGTAAATGACAGATCTTTTTATGATGCAGAGCTTCATGAACCTTATGTTACGGATGTAAAAGCCGTTAGGGAGCATGATCTTTTTGCCATGAGTAAAAAGATGTTTATTGAGCTTTTTCAGATGGCAAAATCCACAAAAGTGGAATGGATGGATCCTTATATCTGCACGGGGGAGAACGGACGTCTCTCGTCAAGCAAGGAGCTTTCCTTCCTTGAAAAACATATATTCAGAAGAGACAGAAGCGTGTACGGGGATGCACCTACAAATATAATAATAAGTTCACTTAAAGATGAGAAGGACGAGATAAAGTATGCTGCCGAGACTATTGCAGAACTGGTCAGAAAGCAGGGATACAGATTTAAGGATATAGCGGTTGTCTTGGGGAATGTGGATGCTTATTCGGACTATATAAAATACATCTTTGAAAAATATGACATTCCGGTTTTTATGGACGAGAAGAAGGCGCTTTTAAAGCATCCGTTTATCGAGTTTGTGAGAGCACTTCTCGATATGACGGACAAAAGTTATACCTATGATTCTGTTTTCAGATACTTAAGAAGCGGTTTTTCTGGGGTAGAGGATTCGGACGTGGATATCCTTGAAAATTATGTAAGAGCTGTAGGGATTCGAGGCAAAAAGAGATGGTCGGAGGAGTTTACCTATACTCCGGGCGATTTAAAT
>JAILHT010000109.1 GCA_024695665.1 Lachnospiraceae bacterium | reverse complement strand
GAGATGCAACATCTCATGCTTTTCGATGAGACAGGCGCCTGGGATGAGATAATAGAGGCCGGACTGTTTAAGGAATTTGCAAATTCCTTCCTGATAATCGCAGAGAAGAATGAGACAAAGGCAAAAAAAGAAAAAGAGAAGATACTTTATGCAAGATTTTCCAATGACAGGGCAAAAGACAAAGGCATAAGGACTCTTGTCACGGTGGATTCAGATTCAAATCCGCACGTATACAAGCTCTCTGACAGCATGTTCTCCGATTGCCATATCAAATGTATCGAAAATACATACAAAATGTTGAATGACACCTATTCAGAAAAAATGACAAAAGAGGATGAATATGGCGGACAATTTCCAAAAATATCCGCAAATGATTATTCAAATGCAAATGATAAATCATGGGAATTGACCAGAGGAAGGAATGAGGTCATAGAACTTGACTTTGTCGATGGAAAGACATTGGAAGATCTGCTCGATAAGAACCTGTCGGACGGAAAGATTGAAAGATTCTTTGAACTTGCAAAAAAATATGCAGCTGTAATAAACAGTGCAAGAGACCTCAAGAAATTTGAGATGACGCCTGAGTTTAAGAAGGTGTTTGGAGACATAAAGTCGGAGGTACTTCAGACACTCGATGCGACCTCGGTTGCAGATATCGATATGATACCTGCGAACATAGTTGTCTCCGGAAATGAATGGCTTATTTTGGACTACGAGTGGACGTTCACATTTCCGGTTCCGACAAATTATATCATATACAGAGGTTTGCACTATTATCTTGCATCCGATGCAGTCGGAAGACAGGATGTACCGGATGATATATATGAGAAACTTGGCATAAGTGACGAGGAAATAGAAGTCTACAAAAAGATGGAAGAAGGCTTCCAGCACTATGTTGTAGGAGAACACAAACCTCTTTCAACCACAGCGCTTATGATGGTGAACAAACCATCACTTCATATAGACAATATGGTGCTTCACACCGAGGCACAGGTTATGAGGCAGTATCACTCCGTCGTGTTTGACTACGGCGAAGGATTTGACAAAAAAGACGAGAAGCCGGTTGAGAATGCCGGAATATACAAAGATTTAAAAGTTGACATACCTATAGAAGCCGACTATTGTGGAAGAACCGCAAAAAATCTGAAATTCAATCTCTGGAACTATGACAGCTCGCTTATAGAGATAGAGGAACTTGCGATAATGACAGCCGACGGAAGAGAACTTGACATGAGAGAAAAAATACTCACAAGTGCCTACAAAGTCGATGAAAGCGTATATTACTTCGATCACGGAAGCCCATGCATATATCTAATGGATATACCAAGTGACGCGAAGAGATTTGTCGCAACCGTAAAGATCATCGAGACTGATGAGACGATAAAACAGGCACTTGTGCCGAAGATACTCTGGAAGAGAGGACTAAAAAAAGCAATACTAGGGAAAAACAAATAATATTCCCTAAATAAAGAAAGATATAGAAACAAGAGGATTTTATGAAGAACTGTTTAGTAGGACAATCAGGCGGCCCGACAGCGGCCATAAACGCATCGCTTGCGGGAACAATTGCAGGGGTCAGACTCAGCACAAACTATGACATTATTTATGGTTTGAAGCACGGAATGGAAGGACTTTTCAAGGATGACATCGTAAATCTCACAGAGATTTTTCCGGATGAGGAATCGCTCATACCACTTATTAAAAGCCCTTCAATGTATCTTGGATCATGCAGATACAAGCTTCCTGAGATGGACGAGGACGAAAAAATATATGAGAAAGTCTTCGAATATTTTAGGGTGCATGAGATAAAAGCTTTCTTCTACATCGGCGGAAACGATTCGATGGATACCGTAAAGAAGCTTTCAGAGTATGCGAAAGCAAAAAACATAAACGACGTTTATATAATAGGAATACCAAAGACTATCGACAACGATCTTATCTTAACAGATCACACACCGGGATTCGGATCGGCTGCAAAATATGTTGCGGGCTCTATCAGAGAGATCGAGATAGACAATTCAATCTATGCGGTAAAAAGCGTAAATATTGCGGAGATAATGGGAAGAGACGCAGGATGGCTCACAGCCTCATCTGTTCTCGCGAGAGAAGACAAAGACAGCGCGCCGCATCTTATATATCTTCCTGAGGTTCCTTTCTCAAAGGAGAAATTTATAGAAGATGTAAAGAGACAGCTAGAGATAAGAGATCACGTAGTTGTAGCCGTATCCGAGGGAATAAGGGATGAAAACGGAGCATATATATCAGTCGATCCTGACAAAAAAGATGCCTTCGGACATGAGATACTTGCCGGTGCCGGAAAAAATCTTGCAGACCTCGTATCCGAAAAAATAGGAGTAAAGACAAGATTTATTGAGTTCAATATACTTCAGAGAGCTGCATCACATATGGCATCAGAGGTGGATTTGAAAGAAGCTTACAAGCAGGGAAGAAATGCGGTAAGTCTTTCCGAGATGTTTAGAACAGGAATCATGGTGAATATCACGAGAAAAGATACTGAAGACGGAAGCTACGAAGTGGAATACGGAGCAGTACCTGTCTGTGATATAGCAAACAAGGTCAAAAATGTTCCGCTTGAGTGGATAACAGAGGACGGCTGTGATGTCACCGAAGAACTCATAGAATATGTAAAACCGCTCGTAAAGGGAGAGGTTGAGACCATTTACAAGGACGGACTTCCGGTATATTTGAAACCATTGCCGTAACAATTATAAATGGCTGCTTTTTTGTGATAAAAGCAGCCATTTTTCTTTTTTTAAAGCTAGTCTTCTAAATAGGAATTGATAGCCTCAAGTTTTGCCTCCGCAGCATATATCATCTCACTCACTTCCTTGAGTTGAGCGGTAAAATCAATATCCTCATCCGAGTGACTGCAACCGTTTTGATTGCGGGAGAGTTTCTTGTATTTTATATCATGCTCCAGACTGGCCCATAGGTCCATCGCCTGGGTTCTAAGCTGAAGCTCGACAGGAACGAGCTGTTTCTTTCCCATGAAATAGACCGGAACACGGACTATCACATGAAGGCTTCTGTAACCGTTTTTCTTTGGATTTTCAATATAATCTTTCATCTCAAGGATAATGAGATCATCCTGAGCCATAAGTCTGTCTCTGATGAGATAGACATCCTTTATATAAGGACATACCACACGGATACCTGCTATATCAAAGACATTGTTGCAGGCAACGGTCAGTGAAAGATCGAGGTCTTTCTTTTTAAGTTTTCCTAAGATGCTGGATGTGGACTTAAGTCTGGAATCGATGTGATGAATAGGATTTCGCATTCTTCTGTACTTGAATTCATCCTGCATGATCTCGAGACGTGACATGGCAACAGACATAGCGGCGCTGTACATTCTGAGGATAGGATCTAAAGTGGTGGAAAAATGCTCAGCCATGTCGGAGAGCACTTCCATATCTTCAAACTTTCTTGTCGAGACGGGAAGCAGATCCGTGATATTGGTTGCCAAAACTTCTGAACTGTCATCATCTATTTCAGTATCTGTTATATCGTTTATATCAGCATCATTGACTTGTGTATAAACCTCCTCATTATATTCACCGACCGAGTAAACTCCGACGGTATAAGAATCTATATTGGTTTGTGTATCAGCCATTAGCAAAAAACCCCTTTTTCTATATTTCTCTTAAATATGATAACACTATAATAAAACTCAAATATAAAATTTCTGTGATATCTTTGAAAAGAATTGGAAAAATGCAAATTTTGATTTTATGGTAAATATTTGATATTGTATAAATTGGTTAACAATGCAATAATATATCAGTTTGCGATATTCGTGTGAGAAGAGGCACGCTGTACAAATAATATATAAGGAAAAGATAAACAGAGGGAAGAAATGGAAGGAAACAGATTACAGGCAAAGCGTCTGATCATGTTCTGGGCTAAGATACTTATCCTGGCGATTCAGATAGCTATGTATGCATATGTGTGGTATCACTACTACAAAGATTTGATGCCGTTCCAGTATTACAGAAGAGGAAACTGGGCTGTTATAGGCATGTATGCAATCTTTATATTTGCTTTCAATAAAGCGTTCGGAGCGCTTAAGGTCGGATACTTAAAGACCTGGGATGTAATGTACTCGCAGATATTTGCGATAGCATGCACAAACATAGTGACCTATGTACAGCTCGTACTTATAAACGGAGACTGGGCGATATTCAAAGGTTTAGAGGCGTATTTCGATCACTTTGTACCGATACTCCAGCTTTGCGTTTTGGACTTTATCGTGGTCTTTGTGTGGGCGCTTTTTATGAGATGGATATATGCCATCATCTATCCGCCGCACGAGATGCTTCTCATATACGGAGACAGAAGCCCTAAGGAGATAGCGCAGAAACTCGTAAAAAGAGGGGACAAATATCAGATAAAAGAGATGATATGTCTCACCGAGGGCGAGGACAAGATCATAGAAAAAATGAAAGGCTTCGAGTCGGTGCTTGTCGGAGATATCCCAAGCCACGAGAGAAACCTTTTTGTAAAA
>JAILHT010000103.1 GCA_024695665.1 Lachnospiraceae bacterium | reverse complement strand
CATCTTATCGGATATCAGCTCACGGGCGAGAATGCAAACGAAAAGAACCTCATAACCGGAACAAGATATATGAATGTGGATGGAATGCTCCCTTTTGAAGACCTTGTGGATGACTATCTGGAGTGGAGTGATTATCATGTTTTGTACAGAGTCACACCGATTTTTGAAGGCGACAATCTTGTGGCGTCGGGTGTTCTTATGGAAGGCTGGTCTGTTGAGGACCAGGGACTTGGCATCTGCTTCAATGTCTTTTGTTACAACGTCCAACCGGGGATTGTCATAGATTATGCGACCGGAGACAGTTACGCGACCGAGGCAGTATCGGAGGAAAATGATTACAATACTTCGGATAATGCCACAGATAATACTACAGAGGAGAGCGCAGAGAATACGGGGCAGACATATTCTTTTGTGTTAAACACAAACACGAAAAAGTTCCACATTTCAACATGTTCGAGCGTTGCCGATATGGCGGATCACAACAAACAATACTATGAAGGCACGGTGCAGGAAGTGATTGACATGGGGTACACACCTTGCAAGAGGTGCCTGGGAGAATATGCAAACTAAAAATAGGGAGGGAGCTATGAAAATGAAACTTACCGACAACCAGATAAAAAAAATTACGGCCGTATGTATTGCGATTTTTATTGCAGTACTTTCTGCGGGAGTATTGTCAAAATGGATTCCACAGAGATCTTTTTGCACAAAGGCTGAGATGAGCCTTGAGGAGACGAATGAGAGAGTTGTTGCATTCTCCGCTTCAACGCTTGCAATGTCTGTGGCTATAACACTTCTTCCGGATGATTATGCAACCCCGCTTGCGGATTCTCTGGCTGATATGAACAAGTATTTTATTCTGATTCTCGGGATAGTCTTTTTGGAGAAACTTCTTGTTACGCAAGGGATTCCGTTGGTGTTTTTATACGTGGTCCCGATACTGTGCGTGATGTTTGTGGGGTATTATCTCACCGGAAAAGAATTTATAAAAAACATTGCAATCAAGATACTGATTTTGACTGTTGCAGTGGTTATAGTAGTACCTTGCAGTACGCGTATTTCTGATTTCCTTTGTGCAGACGGTATGGCTTATGTGGACGAAACAATATCGGACGCCGAGAAAGGCTCGGACAAAGTGGATGAGATTACCGAGAGCAGTAATGATGACAATTTTTTTGACAAGATAGCGAACGCATTTCAAACCGTGATAAAAGGGGTTGAAGATCTTTTTGATTACTTCAAGGATATAGTAAAAAAATGTATATACTCGATAGCGATTTTGATCGTCGCATCCTGTGTGATCCCGGTCTTGACGTTTATGTTGTTTGTGTGGCTTCTGAATCAGCTTTTTCAGCTGCAAAACAACAGTATTTTGATAAAACAGATAGCGACTGCGAAATTTGGTGGAGAAAAGCATATTGAGGAGATAAATGAGGAAAAGGAGTAGTTATGAAAAGACAATCTTATATCTTTATGAGTGCGGTTCTTCTTATAGCTTCCGCATTTATACTGATCTTTTCAGGTGCAAGAAGCACGGATGAAGATGCAAAAATATCGTTAATAGAAGAGGGTGTGGATATCGGAAACACAGACGATATAGAATTCGAATACGGCTCAAGGTACAAATTTGTGGACAGGATATTGGGGGAGGCAGAAGAGAAACAGAAGCTTATTGTAAGCGAACAGTCGCAGACTGTAACGGTTCTTGTGGAGAATGATTTTCTCAGCTATCTGAATCTAACATCTGATATCACAAGCAAATCAGTGGATTTTGTATATACCGCAACGGGAAAATTCACGGTGGATTTAAGTAAGCTGAATGAGAAGAGAATTGTCGATGATAAAGACAAGAAAACTCTCACAATATACATAGATGAGCCGATATTGGACAGCATATCCCCGGAAAAAATGCAATTGAAAAACGAGAAAAACGGAGTTTTTGCATTGGGAAAGGTCAAACTCAATATGGAGAAATTTATAGAACTTGAAACCGATTTGCAGGAGAGTATCAAAGAAAAATTTGAGGAAGAAGAAAACTTAAAAACAATCAGAGAGATGGCACTTGAATCGGTTAAAGAGACCTACGAACCTATTGTGGAGCAGATAGACGATGACTACGAGCTAATAATTGAATATGTACCATAAAAAAGAAGGTTCTTTACAGAACCTTCTTTAAAAATGCTTCGACATATTTCATATAACTGTCCGGATCGGTGAGAATGGACTCAGCGTGGCCCGCACCTTCAACGAGATGAAGTTCGCTGTAACCGGCCGTTCTCTCAGACATATTCCTTGAATTGTCCGGTACTATAAAAGAGTCCTCCGCTCCGTGTATAAAAAGAATTGGAACCTGATTGTCATCGAGTGAATCTATAGGTCTCATCGAACTTAAGGAATGATGATACAAAATCATAGCACCAAGATTCGAGAGGTTAAACAAAAATGAAGGAGCATTCACGCTCGCATATCCGTTCTTTAACACATTCTCAATATCGGAAAAACCACAGTCCGCAACAGCAAAATCGACATCCGGTTTGTATTTCATTGATGTCACGGTAGTTGCGGCTCCCAGGGATTCTCCGTGAAGTCCCAAAGTCTTTATATCGCTGTAGCGCGATCCGGTATCTTCTATGAGCTTTATCAGATCCTTGCTTTCCAATACACCGTATGAGGTGAAGGTCTTTTCATTTTCCCCGTGACCTCTCAAATCATAAATGATGCAGTTGAAACCCAGATCGAGATACATTTTTGCATATTTTAGTGAGCCGAAACGATTGTCGGTATATCCGTGGGAGAGGATTATATATTTTCCGTCCGAATCAGGGTTCTTTAAGAACTCAACATGAATGACGTAGTCATCGTGTCCTGAGACGGTATAGTCCTCTTTCTCAAGCGCAGAGTAAAATGAGGTGTCGTAGTGATCACTCTGCCAGGCAAAAGCTTCTTCCAACGTCTGCCTTGAGCCGGTCATTGTGAAGGACGCCAGCGCGATTGAGGCTGCTATGATAAGGACCAATAAAACAAGTATTACAATTATTAATATTTTCATTTTCATATCTGAGTTTTCTTAACTTTACTTACATAACGGTAGATTGTTGCCTGGGAACACTCAAGTTTGTTTGCGACAACAGGTATGGTTCCCTTTAGAGCAAAAATACCGTCCTCGTTGAGTTTCTTTATTATCTTTATCTTTTCATCTTTTGTCAATCTGTCCACAGGTACATTGTTTGAACCCATAACAGCGAGAATTGCTCCGTCGGTTGCGGAGGAAATGCTGTTGTAGAAGGACTCTTGACCATATCCGTCCGAGGAATCTGCGTTGTTTGGGAGGACGTTTATTGAGATTGTCTTCTCTATATAATCGTCCGGATGACAAAGCCAGAAGAGTTTCTCCGAAAGTTCTTTGTATCTCGTGTCATCAAAGTTTATGCACATGAGTCCAAGCAGTTCTCCGTGAGGATCTTTTATAAAGAATGTAGAACACCTGAGGACTTTACCCGAGGCTGTTTTTCCTCTGTAATTCAATTTGTAATCGTGATCGATGTAGTATTTGTCTTCGATCATCTGGATTGCCAGGTTTGTGATCGGCGCACCCACTTCTCTGTTGCTTATATGTCCGTTTGATATTGCTGAAATACTGAAAGGACGCTTGATCAGCTGGTACAGCACCACTTCGTAGTCCGGGCCTAAAGTTGCTCCAAGAAAATTCACAAGAGGTGTGTACTGTTTGATAAATTCATTGTTTAACATTTTAAAACCTCTTAAAACATAAAAGATAGTATGAGAAAAAAATCTCAAATGAATAATGTTTCATGGAAAAATTCTAGCATAAACGTCTTTTGTGCGCAATTGAAAATGAAAATAAAATAAAAAGGAGAGAAAAAATTCGCATTTTCTGAATATAGTCATATTTATGATTTTTCAAAATATAGTGCAATGTGCACAAAAGAACAACTATAAAACTGTAAAAAATGGTAAAATTACCTGTTTTAGTACTAAAGTCACTTGAATATTGAGAATCAAGATGATAATATTTTCGCATAAAGAGAAAAAAATAACAGAAAGGGAGGACGAGGATATGAGCAATGTGGTAAACACAAAAAATGCTCCGGCGGCAATCGGCCCGTATTCACAGGGACGGAAAGCAAACGATCTTGTTGTTGTTTCCGGACAGTTACCTATAGATATGGCTACAGGAACTTTCCCGGAGGGGATAAAGGCACAGACAAGATGTTCGCTCACGAACCTTAAGGCTATTTTAAATGAGGCCGGATATCAGATGTCGGATGTGATCAAGACGACCGTGTATCTTGACGACATGAACGACTTTGCTGATATGAACGAGGTTTACGCCGAGTTTTTTGACGGAGTATTTCCTGCGAGAAGTGCTATCGAGGTAGCCAGACTTCCAAAGGATGCGCTTGTGGAGATCGAAGCTTTCGCAAGCAAATAGAACAAACAGGGGAAATTATAAAAAGTAAAGAATAAAAAGTATTGGAGGAACAAAAAATGAAAGAATATCCATTAAATGTCGAGGCACCACGTTCTTTTTCTTATGTAAAGAGAAACATTCCGGAAGTAACGGTTGAGCAGAGGGAGAGAGCATTAAAGTCAACTCATTATAACGAGTTTGCTTTTCCTGCAGGAATGCTTACGGTGGATATGCTCTCAGATTCAGGAACAACAGCAATGACAGACACACAGTGGGCTGCAATGTTCCTTGGCGATGAGTCTTACGGACGTAACAAAGGATATTACGTACTTCTCGACACCTTCCGTGATATCTTCGAGAGAGGCGGAGAGAAGAACTGGAAAAAGGTTATCGATCTTGTTAGAACAGACTGTACTGATATAGATAAGATGATGGATGAGATGTATCTCTGTGAGTATGAAGGTGGATTCTTTAACGGTGGAGCAGCTCAGATGGAGAGACCGAACGCATTTATTATCCAGCAGGGACGTGCAGCTGAGTCAGTCCTCATGGAGATCGTAAAGAAGGTTTTGGCACAGAGATATCCGGGAAAGGTATTCACAATCCCTTCAAACGGACATTTCGATACAACTGAAGGAAATATCAAGCAGATGGGTTCAATTCCTAGAAACCTTTACAACAAAGATCTTCTCTTTGAAGTTCCTGAAGGAGGAAAGTACGAGAAGAACCCGTTCAAGGGAAATATGGATCTTGAAAAACTTCAGCAGCTTATTGACGGTGTCGGAGCAGAGAATATTCCGTTGATTTTCACATGTATCACAAACAACCCGGTTTGCGGACAGGCTGTTTCAATGGCAAACCTTAAAGCTGTAAGTGAGATTGCCCATAAATATAATATTCCTTATATCTTTGATGCAGCTCGTTGGGCTGAGAATGCATACTTCATCAAGATGAACGAGGACGGATATGCAGATAAGTCAATCGCTGAGATCGCAACAGAGATGTTCTCATACTGTGATGGATTTACAATGTCAGCAAAGAAAGACGGACATGCCAACATGGGTGGTATGGTAGCATTCAGAGATAAAGGTCTCTTCTGGAAGAATTTCTCGGATTTCAACGAGGACGGAACTGTAAAGACTGATGTCGGTGTTCTTCTCAAAGTTAAACAGATCTCATGTTATGGAAATGATTCCTATGGCGGAATGTCAGGACGTGATATAATGGCACTTGCGGCCGGATTGTATGAGAGCTGCAATTTCAATTACCTCGATGAGAGAGTAAAACAGTGTAATTACCTTGCAGAAGGATTTTATAAGGCAGGAATCAAGGGAGTCGTTCTTCCTGCAGGAGGACATGGTGTTTATATCAACATGGATGAGTTCTTCGACAACAAGAGAGGTCATGAGACATTCGCAGGTGAGGGATTCAGCCTTGAACTTATAAGAAGATACGGAATAAGAGTATCCGAGCTCGGAGATTACTCTATGGAGTATGACCTTAAGACACCTGAGCAGCAGGCGGAGGTTTGCAACGTTGTCAGATTTGCAATCAACAGAAGCCAGCTCTCAAAGGAGCACCTTGATTATGTAATCGCAGCGGTTACAGAGCTTTACAAGGATCGTGAGAACATCCCTAACATGAAGATTACCTGGGGACATGAGCTTCCGATGCGTCATTTCCACGCATTCCTTGAGCCGTATCCGAACAAAGACTGATTATAAAAAGTAATGTAACTTTTTGGAGGGTTTTTACTATATAAGGGGATTAGTTTATGGAGGAAAATAGTGTAAAAAGAGATGGGTTTCAGAGTAAATGGGGATTTATTCTGGCCTGTATCGGATCAGCAGTCGGAATGGGAAATATCTGGAGATTTCCGATAATGGTCCATAAGTTTGGCGGACTTACATTTTTATTGCCGTATTTCATCTTTGTAGTGCTCATCGGTGCCTCGGGAGTTATAGAGGAGTTTTCTCTCGGACGCTGGGCGAAGGCAGGTCCTGTCGGTGCTTTTGAGAAAGGTTGCGCTACAAAAGGAAAAGGAAATATAGGAAAAGTGCTTGGATATATTCCTATTATCGGAGCGCTGATGCTTGCAATCGGATACACCGTTGTAATGGGATGGATTTTCAAATATACATTTTTGTCCATCACCGGGGAGTTGTACGGAATGGGTACAGATATGAATGTCATAGGAGGAACCTTTGGAGCGACAGCTCCGGAGGCAGGCTCCCTTGGAGAAGCACTCTCGATGATGTTCTCAAACGGAATCTTCGGAGTTGGAAACGGAGTATGGCAGATCATAGGACTTGCTGTTGCGGTTGTCATTATGGTTATGGGTATTGCAGGTGGAATTGAGAAAGCCAACAAAGTCATGATGCCTATATTGTTTGCACTCTTTGTTGTACTTGGCATCTATATATTCACTCTGGAAGGCTCAGGCGTGGGCTACAGCTACATCTTTACGCTCAAGCCTGAAGGCCTTGCCAACCCACAGGTTTGGGTATTCGCCTTCGGACAGGCATTCTTCTCTCTGTCAGTTGCCGGAAACGGATCGGTTATTTACGGTTCTTATCTGAGCGACGATGAGGATGTTGTAAGTTCAGCCAGAAACGTTGCTATATTTGATACTCTTGCAGCTTTGCTCGCAGCATTTGTTATCATCCCTGCCATGGCAGTTGAACTCGGCGAGGGAATAAACAGCGTAGGCGGTGGACCGGGACTTATGTTTGTATATCTTGTAAACGTGTTCAATGCTATGCCGGGTGGAAGAATAGTAGGAATGATTTTCTACATAGCTGTTTTGTTTGCAGGAATATCATCAATCGTAAACCTTTACGAGGCACCGATAGCTTTCCTGCAGGAGGAATTGAAACTTCAGAGAAAACCTGCAGTTCTTATAATAGCAGCAATCGGAATTGTCGTTTCACTTTTGATTCAGCCTTGGACTTCACAGTGGATGGATGTCGTATCAATCTATATCTGCCCACTTGGAGCAGCACTTGCAGGAGCAATATTCTTCTTTGTAATGGATAGAAAAGATGCTGAGGAAGCAGTGGGAAAAGGCGCGAAAAAACCTGTATTCGGGGCATTCTGGGGACTTGGAAAAGTATATGTAATACTTGCGATTATAGCACTTGTCTTAGGAGCATATTTCGGAGGCATAGGTTAAACATATCTCCCTAAAAAGAGGGTCGGTACAAAATGTACCGGCCCTTCATTTAGCTTTTTTATTTGGAATTTTTAGATTGCAATTTTTAGATTGCAATTTTTAGATTGAAATGTTTTCGATTGCTCTCATGGCATCGAGTCTGGCATTTATTGAAATTGTCTCGCTCGCCTGACCACCCTCTATGACGGAGATGACTTTTGCTGAGCGGTCCGCTTGATTTCCCACGGAAATACTTGTCGCCATGGTTTCGTTTAAAGCCTGAGACTCTTCTGCGGATGCTTCGCTTTTGGTCTCTCTAGACTCAAGCTCTCTATTGTAATCGTTCTGAGATATAACTCCTTCGAGATACATCTGTCTGAGCCTTGAATCGGATATTCCGGCAAAGGATGTAATATTTGAGGAGGAAGTGTTTTCACTTATCAATGCTTTTCTTTTTTCGGAGGCAGCTTTTGCATCTTCAATTGCTTCTTTTACTGCCGAATCCTGCTTTGAAGTTTCGATAGACTTTGTCTCTTTTGGCTCAGGTAGCTCAAAATCCTGCATTTCGTACTCTTCGGAAGAGACTTCAGAGGCTTCTTTTGTCTCGTGAACCTCCTCTATCGCTGCACCCTCATTTTTGACTCTTACGGTATCACCGTCTGTGGATGTTGATACGACAGGGCCGTACTCCTCGGTGAGAGTCTTCTCGGTGATTTTTGGATCGACTGCTTGTGACCCGGTTTGAGAAGACGGTGCTTTAGCAACAGAGCCGGTTGCACCGGAAGTGCCGGTTGCGTTTAAAGGGCTGTTAATATTTATATTCGTCATAACGACTCCCCATTTCTGATTCAAAAGCTAAAAAACAAACTTTTACATACAAATACAGAATAAATATACCACAAAAGATGACAAAAAACAAGAAATTTGGAGGCTTGATGAATATACATTAATAAAAATTGTTAGAAAATTAAGCGTACCAAAAAAGTTGCTTTACAATATTTTTTCCGGAGTGAGATCCTCATTTAGTATAAGAATATCAGCTGACTGGTTTTCTGTTATAGCACCTGCCGTCGGGAATATACCTATGCTTTTTGCAGGCGTCATGGTCGCCGATTTTATAGCGTCTTCAAGAGGAATTCCAAAAGCGACGGCATTTTTCATGCAGTCGAAAAGGTTGGTTGCGGAGCCGGCAAGGGTATTGTCGGAAAGAGTCGCATGATTTCCTTTTTTGTATACCTTCTGCCCTCCGAGCATATACTCACCGTCCGGCATACCTGTGGCTTCCATAGAGTCGCTTATTAGTACAACGCGGTCGGAACCGAATATTTTAAATATTGCACGTATCATTGAAGGCGCGATATGTATGCCGTCACAGATGACCTCGACATACACATCCTTGTTGTCGAAGGCGGCACCCACAACACCGGTATCGCGGTGATGAAACGGTGGCATTGCATTAAAAAGATGAGTCACATGGTTTGCACCGAGTGAAAAAGCTTTTGCTGCTGTTTGAAAATTGGCATCTGTGTGACCGACGGAAATGTTTACCTCATCTTTTAATTCTTCTATAAAATCGAGAGCACCGTTAGTCTCAGGTGCCAAAGTGACAAGCTTTATAAGATTGCCACAGGAGGCATTCAATTCACAGAATGCTTCGATGTCTGCGCTTTTTATATATTTTGCGTTTTGAGCACCTTTCTTTTTTTCGGAGATAAAAGGGCCTTCCATGTTTATTCCAACGATTTTTGCCATATCATCTGTTTTCCGGATCGCTGTTGTGGTCTCAAAGATTTTTTTTAGATCTTCAAAGGGAAGAGTCATCGAAGTCGGGCAGTATGAAGTTACTCCCACACTTCGCTCGTACTTTAGTATTTTTTCAAGATTCTCCTTTGACGCATCGCAAAAATCACATCCTACTGCCCCGTGCGAGTGGATATCTACAAGCCCCGGAATAACGTATTTGTCGGTTGCATCTATTATTATTTTATCTTTGTACGCCTTTTCTTTGTCCGACTCCGACAGCACGATTTTGTCTGCCACATAGATTGTTTTATCATGTAATTTTCCGTCGGGACAAAAGACGGAACCGTTTTTTATAATCATAGGATATGACCTCCGGGTGAAATAGTATGTGTCGACAAAATCTGTGAGAGGGCTTTTTCATCTGCGATAACGGTGAGATTGTTGTGTAGCTGCAGTATGGATGCGGGCACATTTGGGGTTATCGCTCCAAAAAGTGCTTTGTAAAGCGCATCTGATTTGTCTTTTCCGCTGGCGATAAGAAGAATTCGCCTTGCCTGCATTATATTTTTGATACCCATTGAGTAGGCATATTTTGGCATTTTATCAATTGACTCAAAAAATCTTGAGTTTGCTGCAAGAGTTTTTTCGGACAGCGTGACACGATGGGTTTCGCTCTCAAAGGTTGTACCCGGTTCATTGAAACCGATATGCCCGTTGTTTCCTATTCCAAGCAGCTGAAGGTCGATGCCTCCGCAGCGGGATATTATAAGATTGTACCTGTCGCACTCTTTCTTCTCGTCGTTCTCAAGCCCATTTGGAATGTATGTTTTTTTTGAATCGATATTTATATGATCAAAAAAATTCGATCTCATAAAATATGAATAACTGTTTTTATCCTCAGGCCCAAGACCTATATATTCATCGAGATTTACAGAGGTTACCTCGGAAAAATCGAGGTCGCCTTTTTTGTACCATTCAATCAGCTGCTTGTAGGTTCCAACCGGTGATGAACCGGTAGCAAGTCCAAGGACGGCATTTGGTTTCATTATGATTTGCGCTGATATGATATTCGCAGCCTTTCTGCTCATATCATTATAGTTTTTTGCAAGATATACTCGCATGCAGAGTATCCTCCTTAAAAAAATTAAAACAGCAATATAAGAGTTGTTTCTTTTCGTATTATAAGATTTACCGTTTGTTTTTTACAGTCCTTTTGCGTGTTATGAACAAGTAGTGAGGCAGATTTCGAATAATAGTGACTGTTACTTAAATTTTATTGAGACATATAGGAACAGTTGTGATATATTGGACGTGTTGTAGAAACAATTGACACAACATGGGATTATAATAATGGAGGTATGAGTTATGAAAAAGGCAATAAGTTTTTTGCTTACTATAGTTATGGCTTTATCCATAGCTATGGTGAATCCTGCTACGGTAGATGCTGCAACCCAATATGATTTCAGCAAGGTCACAGACCTTGGAACAGGAAAAAGCTACACGGAGACCTGGACAAACAAGCATCATAAGGAAGCGTATTATTCTTTTACATTAAAGAAAAACGGTTACGTTTCATTGTCAATTACGAAGCCTGAGATAGACGGTCTAAGAAGTGACCAGAGAGTGGTTATCCTTGACAAGTCAAAAAAGGAGCTTTGGGTTTCCAATACCGACAAGCTTGATGGAACAAATTCCAAAAAGACATCTTTTAAAGTGGGATTGAAGAAGGGGAAATATTATCTTTGCATACAGCCGCTATCGATGACGGTTATGTCGTGGCAATCCGGGACAACAAAGATCACTCTTTCCACAAAAGCTAACAATTATTATGAAAAAGAGCCAAACAACAGTAAGAAGAAAGCAAATACAATAAAAGTGGGAAAGACCTACAAGGGCATGTACTGTGAAGAGTATGATTCTTCTGTTTTTGTGGGTTCTGCAGTGGGTGATGACTGGTACAAGGTCAAACTCAAAAAGGGAAAAACATACAAGATAACACTGAAGAATTACAAGTCTTTAAAGAAGGGATCAAGAACCACCTTGGTGGATATAACCGGTGGTAAGAAAAAATCGGATACAGCCAGTCTCGGACGTACCCTCAAAAACAAGGGAAGTGTAAAGATAAAAGCGAATAAAACAGGATATTATTATATTCGTTTATGGAATGACGGACAGCACACGGGTGTTGAATACTCGCTCAAGGTTAAGAAAGTAAAATAGATCGGATTGAATTAGAAAAACTCCCGGACACGATTGACTATTTTATCGTGGCCGGGAGTCTTTTTGTGCACGGCGACCTGGGCGGTCGAGAATTTGTCAGTCGAAGGCTCGAGACCAATGCCCGGCCGGGAGTTTTGGAATCTTCTATAGCTAAAAACTTGGGCCGGGCGGGATTACCGCTCATCTATTTAAATAACAAAATGTAAGCCTGAAAAATCGCCTGTTTGCCTGGTTTTGAGCTTTTTCATGAAGGCCATTCAGGCTCGGAATTCCAAAAATCAAGGATGCGAGCGGTAATAACAGATGATTTCTTCGCGGCAGTACCGCTCAGAAATTGAATAGACACAAGTAGAGCGGTAAAACTCTTAAAAAACCATCGAATCACCGAAAAATCAGGCTATTTTTACAGCTCAAAATGGGCTTATATTTCATGTGAGCGGTACTGGTCAATTTTAAGAAAAAAAGCTATAGAGCAGAGCCGGGCCGGGCCGGCCGGAGAATGGGCAAATGGCAGAGTAAAACCAGCCGCGGCTGCTTCAGTACTGAAAATGTTCCCCCCCACCCGGTCAATCCGGAATAAGTTCCATATAAGCTATACCCAGTGCCGGAAGTTCTGTGCTGATGATGGGTTTATCCCTGAACGGAGGGTGCGAGATGCTTATATTGGGTTTGCTAACTGCAGTAAGGTATGATGCGGTTTCAAAGTTCAACATATCGGGGGCACCCATTTTGCACCAGTTTGAGAAAACACTTCCGCTTTCTTCACTAAGCGTATATGTGGTCTGCGTAAATCCTGTGTTGACTTGTCCGAAAGAAAAAGAATACCTCATGTGAGGGTATGATCCTGTAAAGAACAGATAGTCCTCTTTGTTAAATTCTTTTGCGCCTATCAAAGACTGATACATCTGCAGACTCTTTTTGTGACAACACAAAATCCGGTAAATACTGTCATCATAGAATATTACACAGCTCTCAGACTTAAAAACCAGTATGCCTTTTAGCTTTTTTATGAATAGATCAGCATAAAAGTAAGGAGAAGGGCATCCAAAATTTGTGATGCATGTATTTGAGAAAGAAAAGGCATTCGGTACATCGCTGCCGGTTATTTCTTTCATTACAGTATCGTGTGAAGACAGAGGATTTCCAAGAAAATCAATGACATGACTTATGGCTCCAAGCATGGAATAAGAGAAGATAAAGCCTTGTCTGTCGTTGCTTATCCTTGACCAATTATTTATTGTTTCTATGCGAGAAGTCATACCCTTTGCCATTGATAGCTTCTGAATAAGAGGCGACTTTTCCGAATGAAACACATTTCCCGGCTCATAATGCGGTACGCTGCCCAGAGTATCGTTCAGCCCATCCGGTGATTCATGAAGAGACTCATCAGAAGAATCAATATCACAGCAAAATTTGACTACTTCCGGGGACAAATCTTTTATTACATGCTCAAGGTGCTCGGTAGAGATTGAAAGAAGAGCATCTTCATGGACTATGAGAGATGACGTGGATTCAATCGTTCCGGACGAGTGAGGAGAGGTTATGTAATAATCAAGTGTAAAGAACCTTTTGTCTTTTGGGGTTATACTCAATTTGTTGTAAATATCGGTGGCGGATAGTTCCTTACCGTAGGAAGTTGCATCAATAATCTCCTCAACCAGTTGCTCATCGGAGAGGGAATTGATATCGGTGTTTGAAGCAGCGGCCTTTCGATAGACGGAAGGAAGAACGCCGAACTTTTTTTGAAAAGCCGTGGTGTAGGCTTTTATGTTTGGAAAACCGGTATTTAGCGCTATATCTGTGATACTCATATTACTCTCTGTGAGAAGGCTTAATGACTTGTCTATTCTCAGATTGTTAAGGTAATCCTGGAAAGATATGCCTGCGGTATCCTTAAAAAAATGAGAGAGATAATAATAATTCATGTGAAGCTCTTCTGAAAGCTGTTTTAAGGATAATTTGTCCGTATAGTGTTCATCCAGATATTCGATGATTTCCGAGAGCCTGTTTAAGTTGTTTTCTGCTATATAATCTTCCTCTTTTTTCTCTATTAGATAGTATCTTCTTATTAAAAGACCAAAAAAAGTATTTATATATCCCAAAATGACCTGATTGTAGCCTGATATTTTTAGCTGGCTCTCCTTGTACATGTTTTCCATTAGATTTTGCAGTTCTTCAAGAGGAGCAAGGTCTTTTGAAAAGTCGGCAAGATAAGCTGTTGAGTTGAATTTGTACTGCTTTAACGAATAAAAAGGTTTGCCTTTATCTATTGGAATTTGCAATATCATTACCCGGTTGTCTGAGTCGATTCTGTTGACACTGTGGATAGTGTTTGAATCGATAAAACATATGTGCCCTTCATCGAGGCGGAAGGAGTAGTCTCCGGTCTGAAGTCTTATACTTCCCTTTTTTGCATAGTAAACCTCTATATAACTGTGCCAGTGAAGATTGAATTTTTTTATCTGGGTCAGCCTTATATTGTATGGGGTGGCTGAATCAAAGGTTTCCAGTTCATATCCGTTTTTCATTATATTTCCTCCTTGACATAAAATAGCAAAATATCGCCATTAAAGTCAACAAATAATAAATAGATAGCAAAAATTTGCTTTGCTATAATCCATTGCATTGAAACAAACATGATATCCGAGCATTAGGAGAAAAGATGGAAGAGCAAATATTATTAAGGACATTAGGTTTGTCAAAGAACTTTGGGGATGTTAAAGCGCTGGATGGTGTTTCCCTCGATATAAAAAGGGGCGAGATACAAGGACTTATCGGGGAAAACGGATCCGGAAAATCTACAATATCATCCATTATTTTTGGCATACATAAAGCGTCGGCGGGAAGTATGGAACTTTCCAGAACATTATACAGTCCGAAGTCCCCTATGGAGGCAAGACAAAACGGCATATCAATGATAGTCCAGGAGAAGGACACAATAGATATGCTGAGTGTTGCCGAAAATATATTTCTTGGAGATGAAAAAGAGTTTAAAAAAGGACCTTTTGTCGATACCGCGAAAATGAATGCGGAGGCAAAAAAAGCACTTAGCGACATCGGAATAAAGGACATAGATGTCACCGAGCCGGTATACAGATTTAGTTTTGAGACAAGAAAACTGATAGAGATTGCCAAGGCACTGTACTACAAGCCGGAACTTATCATTATAGATGAGACCACAACGGCATTGTCGCAAGACGGACGAATGAAAATATACGAGATTATGCGAAAACAAAAAGAGGCAAACAAAGCTGTTCTTTTTATATCCCATGATCTGCCGGAACTTATGGAAACCTGCGATTGCCTTACCATACTTCGCGACGGAAGCTTCGTAAAGAAGATAGAAAAAAGTGATTTTTCCGAAAATGAGATAAAGAAATCCATGGTTGGAAGGACTGTGTCTGAAAATCTGTACAGAAACGATTTTGAGGGACGTATGACCGATAAGGTGGCTGTCTGCATGGAGAATGTCAAAACAGATCTGTTAGATAACATAAATCTGAATCTGTACGAGGGGGAGATTCTCGGAATCGGAGGGTTGTCCGGCTCGGGAATGCATGAACTTGGAAGAGTTTTTGCGGGGCTCGACAGGTGCAATGAGGGCGAAGTCAAAGTATATGGGGAAAAACTGAAAGATTTGGCACAGGCACTCAGACTGAAGATAGGTTACATATCAAAAGACAGAGACACAGAGACACTGTTTCTTGCGGAGAGCATAAAGGACAATTTGACAATTTCGGCGTGGAACATATTAAAAAGAGGATTTCTCATACTTCCAGGGGATGAGAAGAAGTTCGCCGAGAAGCAGATAGAAGAACTCAAGATAAAATGCAGTTCCGGAAATCAGCTCGTAAGAGAACTCTCCGGTGGAAACAAACAGAAAGTTTCTTTTGGAAAACTTATAGGAAACGGCAGCAGGATAATGATACTCGACAGCCCTACAAGAGGAGTGGATGTCGGGGTAAAGACAACAATGTATGAGCTTATAAACAACCTAAAGCATGAAGGACACGCTATTGTTATCATCTCGGAAGAACTTCCGGAACTTATCGGAATGTGCGACAGAATACTCATACTTAAGGATGGCGCAATTTCAAAGGAATTTGAGAGAAAACCGGATTTGAAGGAAACAGATATTATCAATTATTTGATTTGATTGGAGAAAACGATGAAAAAAATAAAAGAATATCAATCCGAACTTGTCAAATGGATTGGTTTAGTGCTGGTAACATTGGTCTTTGGATTCTGGTCGGATTGGAATCTTCTCAGCGCATACAATCTCAACAGCATGATAGAGACGGCAACTCCTCTTGCAATAGCCTGCATAGGAATGGCGTTTGTATTTGCTCACGGAGGGATGGACATATCTTCCGGAGCGGTGGTTGCGCTTGCGGCCTTAGGAGCTGTGGTCATCATGAACGGCACTGGTTCGATAGTGCTTGGTGTGATTTTTGCAATGGCCTCATCTATGGTCTGTTATTTCGTGAATGTCATAGTTACAAACAAGTTTGGACTTATGTCGACAATCACTTCGCTTGCCATAATGTTTTCTGCCAGAGGACTTGTGACTTACATATGTCAGAACACTCCAAATGAGAGCATATCCATAGCAAACGTGGATGTGACTATGTTTAAGAGAAATCATATATTCATGGTTCTTATGATTGCGGTAGTCATGATAGCACTCGGTATTATTTTCAATTACACCGCGCTGGGAAAAGGAGCAAGAGCCATAGGAGACAATGAAAAATCTGCAGGACAAAACGGTGTGGCCATAGACCAAACCAAGATACTTTGTTATCTCATTGCGGGTATATGTGTGGGTATTGCAGCAGTGTTCAAACTGAGCTCTACAGGGATGGTTCAGTCCAGCACCGGAAACGGCTTTGAGATGGATATATTAGTTTGCCTTGTCCTCGGTGGAATGTCACTTTCCGGAGGTATGGGGACAAAGATAAGCTCGGCTTTGGTCGGCTCACTCACCTACGTGATTTTGATGAAGGGACTCACAATCATCGGTATGAATCCAAATACGGTCATTCTCGTAAAAGCCATAGTGTTCCTCATCATCATATATATAACTACACAAAGAACCAATTTAAAAACTTTACCAAGATAAGTAACGGAGGTTAAAAATGAAAAAACAGATTATTACAACAATGCTTGCATCTTCACTTGCGATAGGACTTTTGGCAGGATGCGGAACAAGTGGGGCATCAAACAATGAGTCAAGTAATACTTCAAGCACTGCTACAAGTGAATCTGAAGAGGAAAATGTGGCTGCTGAGGCAGTCAAAGTAGGTGTTATTCTTTACAATTACACTGATATTCAGGGGAAAGAGATAAAGAATTATTGTGACAATTATCTTGCAAAAGAATTTCCTGTGACTTTTGAGTATCAGACAGCAGCATCAGGGGATAACGAGGCTCATCTTCAGGCAGTAGATTCTCTGATTTCAACAGGATGCGATGCCATCATGAGCGGATATGACACAGTTATCGGTGAGTCGATGGAGAAGTGTGATTCAGCGGGAGTATATTATGGAATACTTTTTGGTGAGGCAAAGGATGAGGCTGATCAAGACGGACTCTACAATGAGTATGGAAACTGGGGAACAACCGCTCAGTCAAATCTGTACTACAGTGATTATTTCCTTGGAGGAAGCTATCAGTTCGGAGAGGATCACGGTGTTGCTCTTGGGCAGAAGTATGGACAGGCAGTTGTTGATGCGGGAATGAAAAAAGTTGGGGCGATATCTTTCCCTTCATATGCATTTTCTGACGGACTTTCTATTTGTGAAGGTTTTACAGAGGTACTCACTGCAAACGGAGTGGAAATCTGTGTTAATGAGGATACAAATGCTCTCCCTGCAGAGGCAGGTTTCATGAGTGTTGGAGATGACACCAAGACATATATTGCAAAATATACGGATATGGATTGTCTTTTCGGAATGAGCTCAGGTATGGATATGGTTCTTCCGGCAGTAAACGAAGTCGGAAGACTCTGGTCTGAGGCAAACGCCGGAGAAGGAACTATTAAGATGGCTACTTTAGGATACAACGAATCATCAGATAAGTACCTTGAAGATGGCACATTGTTGATAGGCGGAACAAACAACTATGTAGAATCCGTGGCATATCTTTTCACAATGATGTTTGACGCCGCAAATGGCAATAACATGAAGACTGATGATGCAAGCGGATTTGAATACAATGCAACTATCGGATATCCGACTTTTACAAACGCGGATGAATTGAACGACTTCAAGAAATATGTCCTTACTACAACCGCAGATGATTTCTCAACCTGCTCAGTTACTGCAGACGAGATGAAATCGGTTATGAAAGCATATGATGGAACGGGCTCATGGTCAGATCTTAACGGGCTGGTTTCAAGGGATGTTGAAGCTGTAAAAGGAGCCAGATAATTGAAGAAATATATAAATTCCTTTGGAAAAACTTTTATTTTTCCGGTGGTAATGTGGTTGCTTTTTGCAATCCTCACCAAAGCTGTGGGAGGGGGAGACCTCTTTGTATCGACAGCGAGTATAAAAGATATATTTCAGACTTCCTGCCTGAATGTGGTAGTGGCAGCAGCTGTAGCGCTGCCACTCTCGGGAGGAAGATGGGATTTTGCACCGGGGTCTATTATTGTTCTCGCCGGAATCATAGCGGGAAATATAACGATAAATTACGGACTTGGAATTCCGGGACTTATTATTTTGTCTCTTGTAACAGCGGTGGTATTGGCAATGGTGGAAGGTGTGCTTTATATCACCTTTAAGGTGCCGACCATGATTATATCGCTGGGGGTAGTCATGTTGTATGAGGCATTGAGCGGTCTTCTGTTTGACGGTAGCGGAGTGAGACTATTTATGTATGAGGATTTGGCGGTATTTGCCAGACAGCCATACTGCTATATCGTTGTGGCAGTTGTCCTTTTGGCATTTTATGTGCTGATGAAATATACCAAGTTCGGCTTTGACAGCCGAAGTCTCGGAAACAATGCGTTATTGGCAATTAACAACGGCGTAAATGAAAAGAAAAATATATTGCTAACCTATGTCTGCGTAGGCCTGCTTCTTGGAGTTGCATCCATATTGAATGCTTCAAAGGCAGTGGTTGCACCTGAGGCGGATTTGAGTTCCACAAATCTTATGTTCAGTTCTATGGGAGCGGTTCTTGTAGGATTGTTTTTGGCAGGATTTTCGAACATGGCAATGGGGCTTTTGTCGGGAACACTTGCCATGTCAGTACTTTCAAAAGGACTGACGGTTATAGGTCTGCCATCATCCTTGAACAATATTATCCTTGGACTTTTCATTATTGTTTTTATGGGATGTACTACGAATCTGGAGCGCATAAAACAAGTGATAAAAAAGGAGAGAGCTTATGTTAAATGAAACATTTTCCCTGTCCCAAACCACTGATGCATATATGAAAAGCTATGTGCTCGACGACGGTGAGTTTGGCAGAAAAGGGATGAAAAGACCGGCCGTGGTGATATGTCCGGGTGGAGGATATACTTATGTGTCAAAGGATGAAGGAGAACCGGTGGCATTGTTTTTTAACCGCCAAGGATACCATGCATTTGTAGTAAACTACAGTGTGAAGATCAATCATCCTTTCCCGACAGCACTCCACGAGCTGGCCCAGGCCATGGCGATAGTGAGAGAACACAGGGGCGACTGGCTTATAGATGACGAGATATCTGTTGTGGGTTTTTCGGCAGGAGGAAATCTGGCACTCAGTCTTGGTATATATTCTGAGGAAGATGTCATAACCAAAGAACTGGGACTGACAAAAAACCAGGTGCGTCCGGATCGACTTATTTTGGGATACCCTGCTGTTACTCTTCATCCAAAGAGAGAGGGAGGAGAGATACCTGAGGAACTGATAGAACTTATGGAGCAAGGGCTTATGCCGGACTTCAGAGGCCCGGATATCCGATCAATACTTCTCGGAAAAGAAGGCGCTAGTGACGAAGAACTTGAGAGTTTGAATCTCATGAAAAAGCTTCACAAGAATCTTCCGCCTACATTCGTGTGGGGAAGTTATGAGGATACCGTCATACCGGCTTCAGATTATACAGGACTTGCAGAGAATTTATATCGACTTGAAGTGCCTTGCGAACTTCACATGTTTGGACATGGACCGCATGGTGTGAGCCTTTGTGATACAACAGTAAAGAGCAAAGAAGAAGTAAAAAATCTAAGCATGAACCATTGGAGCATGCTATGTATAGAGTGGCTTAATCAACTTAGGATTTAACACAGTAAGCCCCCACCGCTACGAAAAGTAGAAGTGGGGGTTTCTTGCGTCAGTTGATATCAGAGGCC
>JAILHT010000101.1 GCA_024695665.1 Lachnospiraceae bacterium | reverse complement strand
CGATATATCAAGCGCCATAATTTCCTCTTCGAGAAGATCATATATGCTCTTGTTTTCTTTTGTTTCTTCAGCCATCATTTTTATTTCCTCCTTTTAAATCTTTTCAAAATCACTTTTATGTAGGTGCTCGATTGGAATTTGTATTTGAATGTTAGCAAATGACTATGACAGATTTTGTCCACATAAAAAAAGAGAGTAATATTTCTATCACTCTCATTATTAAAGGGGCGATTTATGAATTATCACAAAGTGATAAAAAGTGATAAAAATAATAAAAAGTGATAAAGAGTGATAAAAGGAGTTTCTGTATGAACCAAAACCCATATACCCTTGTCTTTGGAAAAGAGCCGTCTGAAAATATATCCCGTGCCGCTCAGATGGTAGATATACTTGATTCTTTTACAGCAGATCCGGCTTTACAGCAGATTTATATGATTACAAGCGTCAGAGGCTCTGGGAAAACTGTCTTTATGACAGAGATTTCAAAGGAGCTGGCAAAAAGAGATGACTGGATTATCGTCGAGTTAAACTCATCCGGCGACATGCTTTTGGATCTTGCCGCTGCGCTTGCCAGTGAGGACACACTCGCAAGGCTTTTTCAAAATGCAAGCATCAACCTTTCATTCTTTGGAATAGGCCTTGAAGTGAAGAATTCAGTTCAGATTACAAGCATCCAGGTAGCTTTATCCAAAATGTTTGAGAGTTTAAAGAAAAAAGGAAAGAAAGTCCTCATATGTATAGATGAAGTAGTCTCCACGGAACACATGCGTTCATTTGCTGGCGCTTTTCAGATATTTGTCAGACAGGAGCTTCCTGTCTTCCTCATAATGACAGGTCTATTTGAAAATATAAACAACATACAAAACGAGAAAAACCTCACCTTTTTATATAGAGCTCCAAAGGTGGAACTTAAGCCACTAAACATTCGAACCATTGCGGATAACTATAAGAAAGCATTTTCAGTAGACGATACAGTCGCTCTTGATATGGCTAAGCTAACCAAAGGGTATTCTTTCGCTTTCCAGGTGCTTGGGTACTTCACTTGGAAATATGACAGCGATTATGAAAAAGCCCTGCCCGATTTTCGCCAGTATTTAGAGGATTATGTTTATGAAAAAATCTGGTCTGAAATGTCATCGGCTGATAAAAAACTTGCCTACGGTATAGCGAACGTTCCTTCAGGAAAAGCTTCTGACATAAAGAAGTTTCTAGATATAGAAAACAATCAGTACACACCATACCGTGACAGATTAATAAAACGCGGCCTGATAGACGGCTCTCAATATGGCTATATCAGATTTACACTTCCCCTGTTTGAGGATTATGTCCTCTTCAACTACATGGAATAAAAAACTCCGCGCCGGCAATCGACGCGGAGTCTCTATTTTCATTTATACCTTACTGTATGTAGCACTCTTTAACCCTCTGTTTTTGAACAGTTTCTCATATGCTGACAGTTTCTTTGAAGGTGCCTTTACTTTAGCCCCCTTCTTTGTGTTCTTAAAAGCATTTTTTCCAACCTTTGTTATCTTTTTCGACTTGAACGTATACTTCGCCAGCTTTTTATCTCCGTAAAAGGCCTTCTCTCCTATCGTGGTGAGCGAAGTCGAATTACAGGTGAATGTAGTGAGCTTTGTATAGTCCTTAAAAGCCTTGTCACCGATCGATGTAACTTTACATTTCACACCGTTTATCTTTACGGTAGCAGGTATCGTAACTGATTTTACAGTCTTCTTGGTTGTACCTGCGACTTCTACCTTTTTATTTTTTACATCTGTCACTGTGTATTTTATCTTGTCAACAGTATAGGTTTTACCCTTTACAAGCTTTGGCTCTATTGTAAGCTTTTTATTCTTAATGTATATGAAACGTCCGCCCCACTCATCTGTACTGGTATCGGTTTTTAGTTTCTCTGACAGTACTCCTTTATACACAAAAAGCTTATCTATACCCCAAACGGCATCGGGTTCATTACCATTATCATATATTGTGATAAGGTTAGCATCCTTTCCATTTCCCTTTACAAGATTTAAGGTAACATCACCATCTATCAGAATTTTTTTCTTAACCGGATCTCCCAGCATTATTACAGGGTCGTCGTCAAAAGGTTTGTCCTCACCACTTATTGTAACTGAGGAGTCTAGGTTAAGTGTTCCATTACCTGTGAAATGAATGCCTGCTCTCATTCCCACTATTCCATAAAGGTAATTGGTTCCTTTCACATTTACAGTAAAATCGGCCGTGGCATCAAGATGAAGTACTACGCCTTTAAGATCTGCGTTTTTTAATGTAATAGTATTGGTCGACTTATTATATGATAAACCTTTGTACGAAGTAACAACAGGCTTGTCGGGATCCCATGTATTAATCATGTAAAACTCTTTTGCACGAACTTCGCCAAAATCGTTTAATCCTTGCTCCATATAATCAACAACCATTATATAGCCTTCAAAAGTCTCCGCTTTGACTCTCACGGCAGGCAGCATAATCACCATAAGCATAATGCTAAGAACTACAAAAGAAATCTTCTTAATAAAGCTATCTCTCATACTATGCACCTCCCCTGCGAAAGTCAAAACCAGAACCCTTGTCCTATAGTACTTTTATACTACCACAATTCTGCCAATTCGTAAATAAGCTTCTCGGTTTTTTCCCATCCGAGACAAGGATCCGTGATGGATTTTCCGTAGATATTGTCCTCGACGCTGCAGGCACCGTCCAAAAGGTAGCTCTCTATCATAAGTCCTTTAACAAGTTTTCTGATGTCGTCTGAGATATGGCAGCTGTGCATTACATCTTTTGCGATACGTATCTGCTCCTCAAACTGTTTTCCTGAGTTTGAATGGTTGGTATCAACGATAACAGCCGGGTTCTTCAAATTCTTCTCCTCATAGAGTTTTAAAACCGTGTGCAGATCCTCATAGTGATAGTTTGCATGAGCATGTCCGAACTTGTCCACATATCCTCTTAAAATAGCATGCGAAAACGGGTTTCCGCTTGTCTCGACCTCCCATCCTCTGTATAGGAAGGTATGTCCGTTCTGGGCAGCTATAATGGAATTCATCATTATAGAGAGATCTCCTCCTGTAGGATTCTTCATTCCGACAGGAATAGAAAGTCCACTGGCGGTAAGTCTGTGCTGCTGGTTTTCAACCGATCTTGCCCCCACTGCAACATAAGCCAAAAGATCGTTCAAATATCTGTGATTCTCAGGGTAGAGCATCTCATCGGCGCAGGTGAAGCCTGTCTGCTCAACTGCGTGAGTGTGAACCGAGCGGATGGCAAGAATTCCTTTTAACATATCGCTCTCACCGTTCGGATCCGGCTGATGAAGCATTCCTTTGTATCCGGTTCCAATTGTTCTCGGTTTGTTTGTATAAATTCTCGGAATGATAAAAATCTTGTCGGCCACCTTGTCTTGAACTTCTCTCAAGCGTCCTATGTACTCGAGTACAGGCTCCTCACTGTCCGCGGAGCAAGGTCCGATTATAAGGACAAGTTTGTCCTCTTTACCGGAGATTATGTCCATAAGTTCTTTGTCTCTCTGCTCCTTGATTCTTGAAACCTTCTCACTCAAAGGAAACTGCTCTTTGACCTCCTTTGGTATCGGAAGTTTTCTCTTGAAATTCATATTGTTCATTTTCTTTTCTCCTAAACCTATTCAAGTCTCGCTTTATTATTTCCATGCATTTTACTCCACTTCGAATAAAAATGCATTACTTTTTGTATAAATATAATTTGTGAAGTGCTCTTGTCGCCTCGATATAGAGAGCTTGTCTCTCGAATTCGGATACATATTTCTCGGAATCAGGGATAAAAACCGCATCGAATTCAAGTCCTTTTGCGAGATAAAACGGCATGACGCTGAGTCCGTTTTCAAATTTTAACGTGTCCTTAGACAGAAGCTTTACATCCCTGTCCTTTAGTACGCCCGTCAAAAGATTTGCGGCATCTACCGCATCATCCTCACTTAATGTAAGTATCGCAGCCGACTCGTAGTCTCCATTTTTGAAGCAGTCCTCGATGTCCTTTGCCATCTTATCGTACATATCCTGCTTTGAGCTGCAGGTCTTTTCAAAAGGCGCATCCCCATGCCTTGCAACACCGTTCTCGCTCTTCTCTCCGACAATCGAGTTTGCATATTCATTTATCTCAACAGTTGATCTGTAGCTCTTGTCGAGGGTGACTTTAAATACATCTTTTCCGAATATCTCCGGCAAAAATTCAAGCACATCCTGCCTGTTTTCATCCATTGTCTGCGCCTTGTCGCCTAAGATTGTCATCTGACAATCAAACAGCAGATCTATAAGTCTGTACTGAAGATATGAATAATCCTGCATCTCATCTATGAGGAGATGTCTTATATTTCTCTTCTCCGGTGGCTCGAAGGTCTTGTATTTCAGATACAAAATAGGATAAACATCCTCGTATCTGATACGGTTTACAGCACGTCTCGACTGAGTTCTTCCCTCCTCGTCATCACTGACAACAGTGATTGTCTCGTACTTTCTCTTGATAGGCTGCATACCGTTCTCTTTCAAAAAACGATTGTATATCTTAAGGAGATCTCTGGTCTCATACATACGCTCCATCTTATCGATCAAAAGATACTTCTCTTCCTCGTCCATATTTCTGTCCATGAGCGTCTCTCTCTCATCGATGAGATATTCCGCAATCTTTCTCATTCTGGAAAAAATAGGAGTGTCGGTAAATTTTTCATAGAAAAACTCAGCGACCTTGCTCTCACTCATATGTATCTTTCCGAAGTCGAAATCCCTAAAATTCACCGCCTCATATTCAAGGCTCATGATAAAGCCGTCGAGCTCTTTTACATACTCTTTCGAGCCCTTGTCAAACGCCTCCTTCGAAGGAGTTTTTTTGTGTTTTGACAGATATATCTTTCTCTCAATCTCGTCATATTTGTCCTCGGCTTCCCCAAACTCTCTGAGTTCATGGTATGCAAAGGTGTCGAGAGACATCTCATTGATATTGTCCTCCCCAAGTTCCGGAAGTATTCCCGATATGTAATCCGAAAAAACTCCGTTCGGAGACAAAATCAATACCTCCGCAGAGGAAAGATTCTTTCTGTTGTGATACAAAAGATAAGCAATTCTGTGCATGGCGACAGAAGTTTTTCCGCTTCCCGCACAGCCCTGCACAGCCATTATCCTGTGCTTGCCGTCGCGGATGATGCGATTCTGCTCTCTCTGGATGGTGGTCACGATACTCTTTAGATAGTTGTTCGTATTTTCCGACAGAGCCTGCTGCAATATCTCATCATTTATATTCATCTCATTCTCAAGTTCGAAAATAAGCTTTCCATGTCTGATCTTGTACTGCTTTTTCTTTGTGATCTCTCCGCTTATCTCGCCGACCGGCGCAGTGAAGGAAGCCGGGCCTTTGTCATAGTCGTAAAAAAGGCTCGCAACCGGAGCTCTCCAGTCATAGATCAGAGGGTCATTTCCTCTGCCTTCCCTGAAGTTTCCGATACCGATATAATATGTCTCCGGATTTTCCTCGCCTTCGTACAAAAAGTCCGTTCTTCCGAAATACGGAGAATCAAGCATTTTCTCATATCGGTGCTTCTGTTTTACAAGCTCCGACAGTCTCAAAACAGACGATTCCAGTGCTTTGCTGTTGTCATACTGCTCATATCCGTACTCGTCAAACTCACCGTAGCTCTCCCAGAAGTATTCATGCATACTTCCGATGTCTTTCTCGCTGCCGGATATCTTTTGATTGAGTTCTTCTATTCTATTTTTAAGTTTGTCCTTTACAAGTTCAAGGTAGTCTTTTTCTGTCATATTTTCCCCGTTTGAGTCATAAATATCCTACTCTGCAAATGTTAGTATAATATTTTACAGAAATTTTTTTAAAAAGTCTACCGTCACAAACTTTGTATGTAAAATGCCGGCAGAAATACTGCCGACATTTTTTGACTGATTATCCTTTTAACTCTCGCATTTTTCGAGGAGTTCTTCCCATCTTCTGTCCACTTCTTCCTGGAATTTGACAAGCAGACTCTCATTCTCCGGTTTGAAAAGATGTTTGAATCTTCCCTGAGGTCTAAGGAAGTCCTCTATAGGAAGTTTTTTCTTTGGTTTGTAGGAGAGAATCCATTTTCCCTCAACCACTTCAAACATCGGCCAGTAACAAGTGTCAACGGCCTTCTTGCAGATATCTATTATCTCCGGAGCATCATATCTCCATCCTCTCGGACACGGAGCCATAATATTTAAAAATGCCGGCCCCGGCGTGTAGATTGCTCTCTCCGATTTCTCGTAGAGATCCATCATATTTCCGATAAAAGTTGTCTGTCCGATATATGGTATATTGTGCGCTGCCATAATGGCTGCGAGGTCTTTTCTGTACTGTGGTTTTCCAACGGATTCACTTCCGACCGGTGTAGTTGTGGTATCCGCATACATAGGAGTTGCCGATGATCTCTGGATACCTGTGTTCATATATGCTCCATTATCATAGCAGACATATACCATATCATGGCCTCTCTCCATAGCCCCCGAGAGCGACTGTATACCGATATCATAGGTTCCTCCGTCTCCTCCGAAGGTGATGAATTTGTAATCATCCCCGATCTTTCCTTTTTTCTTCAGCGCTCTGAATGCGGTTTCAGCCCCTGACAAAGTCGATCCGGCATTCTCAAATGCGCTGTGAATATAGCTGTCTGTATATGCCGTGTACGGATAGGTAAAAGATGAAACCTCAAGGCAGCCCGTGGCGTTTCCCACAACAGCTTTATCGCCCGGGTGTAATGCTTTAAGCACGTTTCTTACGGCTATCGTTCCTCCGCAGCCGGCGCACATTCTGTGTCCCGGAGCAAGACGCTCTTCTCTGTTTTGTATCTCTCTGTAATTCATTGCATCTTCCTCCTTA
>JAILHT010000100.1 GCA_024695665.1 Lachnospiraceae bacterium | reverse complement strand
GTCATAGAGATCCGCAAGAAGTATTTTCGAGAAAGTGAAACGTACCATATGACGTCTTTGGATGCGTCCAGACCTGAGCAGATTGGAACGCTCCCAGATTGTAATACGGCCATCGTTGTCCTTGAGGGACTGAGCATGTATTTGACCAACAGCCAAGTGCGGGGATTATTGCAAGCGCTTGATACTAAGTATCGCAAACTCCATATTCTGATGGATGTTTATACGGGATTCGGTGTCAAAGCATCGAAAATTAAAAACCCTGTCAATGATGTCGGTGTGACTAAGCTGTACGGGATAGATGATATCGGGAGCATCATCGATGGTCTTCGGATTAGATTTGTAAAAGAGCACAGCTTCACTCCCGCCGCGCTGATCAAAGAGCTTACGACAATCGAAAGATTATTCTTCAAGATACTGTTTACAGGCAAGCTGTACCGAAAGATATATCGTATGTATGAACTTAAGGCATAAATTCCCGTTTCGTCGGGATGACGTTAGAACATAATATCAGAGTTTTATTTTTGATCGCGGTTATTAAAGTGCCGCGACAGCGCGACATGAGCAAGACGCGAGGCGTCTGCGAATTGCATCGCTCGTAGAATAATATTACACCTCAGGACAACTGGTTGATTATCTTATGGGTTTTATTTTTAAGATAAAATAAATGTTATACATCCGGGAGACTTTTTCAATCAACTGACTTTTTATAATCCTTTCCCCATGACTCCATAGCGCTGATTATAGGACGCATCGACTCGCCCAGATCTGAGAGTGCATATTCAACTCTCGGAGGAACTTCGGGGTAAACGGTTCTTGTTATGATACCATCTTCCTCCATCGATCTTAAAGAATCTGTTAAAACTTTTTGGCTTATGCCTTCAAGACTGTTCTTCAGTTCATTAAAACGCCATGGCCTGGCAAGAAGGTTTCTCATAATCAGTAATTTCCATTTGCTTCCAATGAGACTGACGGTTGTTGCGACAGGACATTCAGGTAATTCATCTTTTGTTTTCATTGAAAACTCCTTTCTACTATTGAAAATATCCATAAGTTCATATTTGAATGTAACATTCTGAATTAAATCCAATATAACATCTTAAAAAATGTCTGTCTATTAGTTACAAAAAGGTAACCGAGTAATAAAAAAGTGCGTACTTTTTTTGCTCCGTGCCAGGATTTATATTGAAAGCACAAGGAAGCAAATAGCTTCTAAAACATTTAATCTAAAGGAGGAAAAAACATGGCATTATCAAATCTTAATGGATGGGTTAACGAAGAGGCACAGGCTGCAACAGCTGCATGCGGAGCAGGAGATGAAAAGCCTGAGGAGAAACCGGCAGCTTGCGGAAGTGCATGCGGAGCAGGAGATAACAAGTAAGAAATACCGCAAAACATTTTTTGACCTCCGGTAAAATGCCGGAGGTCAATCAGTAGATAATCAGCTTTAGCTGTTTTTTATATAAAAAACGGAGGTAAGGAAAATGAAGCCATATTTTTCATTCCAATGGCATATCACAGATGAGTGTGATCAGAGATGCAAGCACTGTTATATATATTCGGGCGGAGATCATACCTGTCTTTTGTCTATGAACTGGAAACAGATGGAGGATACATTTTATAATTGTCTGGACTTTTGTGAAGTGTATGGAAGAACTCCTTACTTTTATATAACAGGAGGAGATCCGATACTTCATCCTGATTTTTGGAGACTTCTTCAACTTATTAAAGATCATGACATCAAGTTTACAATTCTCGGCAATCCTTTTCACTTAAACGATCAGGTCTGCAGAGAACTTAAGTGGTACGGATGTGAAAAGTATCAGGTATCGATCGATGGTCTGAGAGAGACTCATGACTGGTTCAGAAAACCGGGGTCTTACGACTGCACATTGGAAAAAATAGGATGTATAAACAGAGCCGGAATCAGAAGCGTTGTAATGACAACTGTCTCAAAGACAAACAGGATGGAGGTGCCGGGGATTATAGATGCGGTAGTGGCTGCCGGTGTAAATGTGTTTGCTTTTGCGAGATATGTACCGAGCGGAGGCGACCTCGATGCCTCAATGACCGCGATGGAGTACAGAGACCTGATTGCAGCCTGTGACAAGAAATTCAAGGAGTACAAGGCGGAAGGGTGTGAAACCTATTTTAACAAAAAAGACCATCTTTGGACGCTCTATGAATATGAAATCGGAGAGTTTAAAATTCCGGAAAATGTGGATCCTAACATGATCTATGGTGGGTGTAATTGCGCAAACTGTCATATGACAATCCTTCCAACGGGAGATATCTATGCGTGCAGAAGAGTTGCAGACAGCAAGGTGGGCAATGTATTTGAAGATAGGATTGCTGACCTTTGGGGGACAAGTTTTGAAAACTACAGAGAGTATGATAAGTTTGAAAAATGCAGCAAATGTAAACTTAAAGCATGGTGCAGAGGATGTCCTGCCGTAGCATGTGGAACTAACGGAAGTTTTTACTCAGATGACCCGCAGTGTTGGGCAGATGAAAACAGTGATCTGTTTGTTTCATAAGTACTGAGGAGAAGACACATGAGCGATACAAAAATAATGAAAGCAATGGTGCTTGACGGACCTGTCCGCGCGGAAGATGTCTTTTTAAAAGAAAAAAAAGTTCCTGCTGTAGTATCCGGATGGGTACTTGTGAGAGTAAAGGCTTTTGGAATGAATCATTCCGAACTTATTCTTCGTCGCGAAGAAATAAAATATGACTATATAAAAAAGCCGGTAATCCCAGGTATAGAATGTGTGGGGGAGATAGCAGATCCGTCAGACAGCACTTTTAAAACCGGCGAGAAAGTCATTGCGATGATGGGAGGCATGGGAAGGTCTTTTGACGGAAGCTATGCAGAATATGCGCTGCTTCCAACGCATCACGTTTTTAAAATCGAAAGTAATCTTGAATGGTCTGAACTTGCGGCGATTCCCGAAACATATTTCACAGCCTGGGGATCTTTATTTGAATGTCTGAAATTAAAAAGGGAAGATACGCTTTTGATAAGAGGAGCAAGTTGTGCTCTTGGACTTGCTGCTCTTCAGATTGCAAAGGCGCTTGGTTGCACAGTCATTGCAACGACTCACAAAGAAAAATATCTGGATTCGCTACATGGTTCGGATTTAGCAATGATCGATGATGGGAAACTTTCGGGAAAAATAAATGGTATAACTAAAGCCCTAGACCTGGTGGGCCCTAAATACCTTATGGATACAATGACTTCAGTAGAAAAAAGGGGTATTGTATGTCAGACAGGGATTCTTGGTGGCGTGTATGCCTTAAATGGTTTCGATCCTATAAAGCAAATACCGAATGGGGTTTATCTCACAGGGTTTTACTCGAACTATCCGACACAGGAGATAGTGAATGATATGTTTTCATTTTTTAAGGATCATGATATAAAGCCAATCCATGGCCCGGTATACACTTTTGAAAAAATCAAAGACGCATTGCTTATGCAGGAATCAGGAAAAGCAGGTGGCAAGATAATTGTCTTGATGGAGTAAAGAACATTATGAATATTGAAAAACTTAAAGAGAAAATTCAAAACGCAGATGCAATCATTATCGGGGCGGGAGCCGGTATGTCAACTGCAGCAGGTTTTATATACAATGGTCCAAGATTTGAAAAATATTTCTTCGATTTTCAAAACAGATATGGAATAAATGAAATGTATTCGGGAGGCTTTTATCCATATCCCTCAAAGGAGATTTTCTGGGCATACTGGGCGCGTTATATTTATGTGAACAGATATATGGATCCACCAAAAAAAACGTATGAAAAGCTTTTTGAACTAATCAAGGATAAGGACTATTTTGTTATCACAACGAATGTGGATCACTGTTTTCAAAAGGCAGGATTTGACAAGAAGAGACTCTTTTATACCCAGGGAGATTACGGGTTGTTTCAGAGTACGAATCCGAGGATAGGAAAGACCTTTGATAATGAAGAATGGGTCAAGAAAGCGCTGGAGGCGCAGGGATTTGTAAAACAAGATAGCGGTATATATGATGTTCCTAAAGATAAGAATATCAAAATGGAAATACCAACCGATCTTATCCCAAAATGCCCGGATGATGGGTCTGATATGACGACAAATTTGAGAGCAGATGATGGTTTTGTGGAAGATGAAGGGTGGCATGCAGCATCCGCAGCATATGCCAAATTTCTGGCAACTCACAAAAACAGGAAGATTCTTTATCTTGAACTAGGTGTCGGCGGGAATACGCCGGTTATCATAAAATATCCTTTTTGGCAGATGACAGCAGAGAATGAGAATGCAACATATGTATGTGTGAATTACGGAGAAAGTTTTTGTCCTAATGAGATAGAAAAAAGGAGTATTTGTATTGATGAAGACATCGACAGTGTGCTGGATAAGCTGTCGGAATGATAGGAGTTTTTATGACGCAAGATGAAAAAAGACTATGGCTTATCAAATATTTGCTCGAAGAAAATGTATATTATGGTAACGATCAGATTCCGGACGAAATAAGTGAGCAAAAAGATATGCTGAGAGCACTTATGAATGTGCGAATGCCTATGCCTGTTTCTGAGGAATTTCTGGATATTCAGGACAGTTATCTTCAAATAGAAAATGCATCGATTGGGTATGTATCGGTGGAGGATATGATGTCCTGTAAAAAAGATGACAGAATATGTATTTGGCAGGGAGATATTACAAGATTGTCTGTTGATGCAATAGTAAATGCAGCAAACTCACAGATGCTGGGATGCTTTAGACCGCTTCATTCGTGCATTGACAATATCATCCATTCAAAAGCTGGAGTGGAGCTGAGACTAAAGATGAATGAGATTATGGAAGCGCAGGGACACGAGGAACCTACCGGAAAGGCTAAAATTACACCGGCATACAATTTACCTAGCAAATATGTTATTCATACCGTAGGACCGATAGTTCAAGGACCGTTGACAAAAAAGAATGAAGAACTATTGGCATCATGCTATAGATCATGTCTTGATATAGCAGAGGAAAATGGTGTTAAGAGCATCGCTTTTTGTTGCATTTCTACCGGAGTATTCATGTTCCCGAATCAGAGAGCCGCTGAGATTGCTGTGGAGACAGTAAGAAGGTGGTTGGCTGATACCGGTAGTCAGATGAAGGTAGTATTTAACGTTTACAAGAATTTAGATTTAGATATATATAGCGAATTATTACAATAATAAAAGGATGGTACCCAGTATTTGGGAGACCAAGAAAAATAAGCACCGGTCAAAATGTCCGGTGCTGTTTTTTTAATGCCATGCTTATATTAGCCAAAAATGAAAAAATATTGAAAATGGCTAATAGAAATGATAGAATAATCTCATCAAACAGAAGGAGAGAAATGGATATTATGAGGCTCATCCCAAGAAATTCCTATATGGAGAAAATAATCAATGTAATAGGAACCCCGGATATAAAAGTCATTACAGGTGTAAGACGATGCGGAAAGTCAAAGCTTTTGGAATCATTAAAAAAATATATAGAT
>JAILHT010000078.1 GCA_024695665.1 Lachnospiraceae bacterium | reverse complement strand
GTTTACCGTTATCTCGGTGATGAGCGCAAAGAGGTTGTGCACGAATGCAAAAATTGCAAACGGGGCAAACGAATTGAGCTTATCGCCGTGCATTTTATGGCAATAATGGTTATACATTATCAAAAATAAAAGAATAAATATATTTGCAATCTCAGGTCGTATTATGAGAACGATATTCATACAAAATCCTCCATGGGTATTTGTTACTATTCTATGTTTTTTTTACGCGTTTTACAATATAAAAATAGTAATAATGTACTATATTATTGCCGGCTTTTATAGGTTAATTTAACGAAGAAAAAACCACTTCCTCCAAGCTGTGAAGTCATAAGTGAGGATATGGGGACTACAAGTATGGGCGAAAAAAGTTGATAAGTATCGGATAATCGGAAAGGGGAAAAACATGGAAGCATTGGAAGCGATTTTGACCAGGAGAAGCACAAGAAAATACAAGGATGAAGTTCCTTCGAAAGAACTCCTTGAAAAGGTAATTGAGGCCGGAAGATATGCGCCAAGCGGATCGAACAGCCAGAAGACGCACTGCATTGTATTTACGGACAGAAAAATGCTTGATGAGCTTGCAGAGATAGTTAAAGGCGAGTTTGCAAAGATGGAGTTGGATGAGGATGCCTACATATCCTTAAAGAATTCGGTTAATGCCTCAAAAAAAGGTACTTATGTGTTCCACTACGGGGCACCGGTTTTCATAGTTGTAGCAAATAAGAAAGATTACGGCAATGCCATGGCGGACAGCGCGTGCGCTCTTGAAAATATGATGATAGCGGCAAATGCGCTTGATCTCGGTTCATGCTGGATAAATCAGCTTCACTGGCTGGATTCAAGTGAGGCGGTCAGAAAAGCTATGTATGCTCACGGACTTGGTGAGGACGAGACGATAACGGGGGGACTCATAGTCGGATATCCGGCAGAGGGGCTTCCGAACAGAAAGCAGACAGAGAGAACCGGAAATCCTATAACCTGGTTATAACAGAGAAGCAAGCGAGACTTGAATATGAAAAAAATCCCGACCGAAGTATTCTTCTGTCGGGATTTTTTTGAACTAGATAAGCTTTGCCACTACCTGCTGAATGGTCTTTCCGTCAGCCTTTCCTTTGAGTTTTGGCATAACGTTTTTCATGATTTCGCCTTTATTTTTTGTGGCGAGAACATCTGCAAAGTTTTCTTTGAGGAAGGATTCAATCTCTTCTTCGCTCATCATCTTCGGTGCAAACTCCTCTATAACCGAAACACGGAATGAGTATTCGTTTTTTAAATCTTCGCGGTTTGCAGGACAACTGTCGAGCTGCTCTTTTGCGATGCGAAGCTCTTTGGAAACTGCGCGGTTTACCTGATCTTCGGATATGTCTTCTCTGGTGCCTTCATCAATAGCAATCTTTTTTGCGGCAGAAACAAGGGATGAGATCACTTCTTTTCTCTCCTTGTCATGAGCTTTCATTGCGGCTATCATTTCACTTCTCAAATCTTCGAATTTCATAATATTACCTCCTGTTAGAATCACCTCTAACATTATAAACTTATGATTCTTCAGATTAAAGTATTTATTGATATAAATTATTCTTGCAAGTTTCCTTTTTCAATATAAAATGGTATACAACAATAAAACAGCTTGTAATTATGAGACAACAGATTACTTTATGATAAACAAAAATGGGGAGGAATTTATGCTACAAACTTATTTATCTGATTTGGGAGAGGTCATATGGGGACTCTTAATCCCATTTATCGGGACAACGGCCGGTGCGGCAGGTGTGTTCTTTATGAAAAACGGTTTGAAGGACAGTGTGCAGAGAGCACTGACCGGTTTCGCTGCGGGTGTGATGGTTGCGGCTTCAATTTGGAGTCTTATTGTGCCGGCTATGGAACTCTGTGAAGGATATGGAAGATTCGCCTTTTTGCCGGCGGTCGTAGGATTTTGGATAGGAATACTTTTTTTGCTTATTTTGGATACGGTTGTGCCTCACCTTCATATGAATGCAAAAGAGGCAGAAGGACCTAAGACCAAACTCAAGAGAACCACAATGATGGTACTTGCGGTGACATTGCACAATCTTCCGGAAGGAATGGCGGTAGGAGTTGTCTATGCCGGATATATTTCGGGCAATTCAAATATAACCGCAGGAGGAGCGCTTGCTTTGGCACTCGGTATCGCAATACAGAATTTCCCTGAGGGAGCTATAATATCAATGCCGCTTCACGCGGAGGGAAAAGACAAAAAGGGCGCCTTTTTGGACGGCGTTTTGTCCGGTGCGGTGGAGCCTATAGGAGCTATGCTTACAATACTTGCGGCAGGTGTCTTTCTTCCGGCCATGCCTTATCTTTTGTGTTTTGCGGCCGGAGCCATGATGTATGTTGTAGTCGAGGAACTTATCCCTGAGATGTCAGCAGGAGATCATACAAATGTCGGGGTAGTTATGTTCTCGGTCGGATTTACACTTATGATGGCACTTGATGTGGCGCTTGGATAAACACGGAGATTACATATTTTATCCCTCTTTACGATATTTGCCTGTACAGATATAATCGAGAGAGCAAAAAAGATAAAGAGGAAAAAATATGGAAACGGTATTTACTATTTTATTTCAGGTGATAATAATGTTTGTGCTTGCAGGTGTCGGATACCTCATGTTCAAGTACAAAAAGATATCATCCGAGGGGAGCAAGAGCATTGGAAATATACTTATATATCTTTCGTTGCCTTGCGTTATATTGAACAGTTTTCTGGTGGAGAGGACTCCGGAAAAAATCGACGCCTTAAAATACAGTATTGTATTTGGATTTTTAGCACTTGCGGTTTCGGTAATTGTCGCAAGGATAATGTTTAAAAAGAATCCGATAGAGAATTTTGCGGCGTCCTTCTCCAATCCGGGTTTTTTCGGTGTACCGCTTGTGCTCGCGGCGTTTAACGAGGAGGCGGTTTTCTATATGGCTCCGTTCATCGCGTTCATAAACCTTGGACAGTGGACATACGGAGTGTCGCTTCTTGAAGGTGACAAATCAAATAAGACAGATGTGAAAGATATATTAAAAAGACTCATAAAAGCACCTTTTATGGTCGGTATAATCGTTGGCCTTTTCTTCTTTTTCACAGGGCTTGCAATGCCTGAAATTCCGGGAAAATGTATAAATTTCATAGCAAATCTTAACACACCGCTCGCGATGTTTACGATAGGCATCTACCTCGCACAGACAGATATGGCAAAGATGTTTGTTAAACCGAGACTCTATCTTGTCTCATTTGCGAGAATGATAGTGACGCCTCTTATTATGATGGCAATAATAAGTCTTTTGCCAAATGATATGTATGTGCTGAAGATGACCATTCTGATAGTATCGGCGTGCCCGGTCGGATCAAATGTTGCGGTTTATGCGGAACTTCATGATGCCGATTATCCATACGCGGTTGAGACGGTTGTGATATCCACACTTTCTTCGATAGTAACGATTCCGCTACTTGTAGGTCTTGCATCGATGATTTGGAACTGATAATAGAGAACTGATAATATTCATTAGAAATAATACATAGTGCTGATTTGGGTTCGTGTGTTAATATGTAGGCGAAAATCGTCGGAAAAAGGAGATTAATGGCATGGGCGGATTTTTTGGTGTAGCATCAAGTGAGGATTGTGTATTTGATCTGTTTTTCGGGGTGGATTATCATTCTCATCTCGGTACGAGAAGAGGCGGTATGACAGTTTACGGGAAAAACGGATTCAACAGATCCATTCACAGTATAGAGAATTCACCGTTTAGAACCAAGATGGACAAAGAGATCCAGAGTATGAGCGGATGGTATGGAATCGGATGTATCTCGGATTATGAGGCACAGCCTCTCATAATAAGATCTCATCATGGAACTTATGCCATTACAACTGTCGGTAAAATCTGTAATACAGATGAACTTTTGGACAAACTTTTCAAGGACGGATATGTTCATTTTCAGGAGATGAGTTCCGGTGAAGTGAATGCCACCGAGCTTGTGGCCGCTCTTATAAATACAAAGGAAAATCTTATAGAGGGCATACAGTATGTACAGGATGTAATCAAAGGCTCTATGTCACTTTTGCTCTTAAATGACAAAGGAATATATGCCGCAAGGGACAAGGTGGGAAGAACGCCTGTCGTTGTCGGAAAGAAAAAAGAGGGATTTTGTGTATCATTTGAAAACTTTGCATACAAGAATCTCGGATATAAAGATTACAAGGAATTAGGCCCGGGTGAGATAGTTGCCATAACCGAGAAAAACTGCGTGACACTCGTAAATCCGGGCGATGAGATGAAGATATGTACCTTCCTGTGGGTTTATTACGGATATCCGGCGAGCGCATATGAAGGAATAAGCGTAGAGCAGATGAGATACAACAACGGTGCAAAGATGGCGAAGCGAGACAGTGTAAAACCTGATGTTGTAGCCGGAGTTCCTGATTCGGGAACAGCACATGCAGTGGGATATGCAAACGAGTCGCACATACCTTTCAGCAGACCGTTCATAAAATATACCCCTACGTGGCCAAGATCGTTCATGCCTACAATTCAGAGCAGGAGAAATCTAATAGCAAAAATGAAGATGCTTGCCGTAGATGATCTGATTGAGGGAAAGAGCATTCTTTTGATAGATGATTCCATAGTGAGGGGGACTCAGCTTAGGGAGACAACCGAATATCTTTATGATTGCGGAGCAAAGGAGGTTCATATAAGACCTGCATGTCCACCGCTTTTGTACGGATGTAAATATCTCAATTTCTCAAGGTCAACTTCAGAGATGGATCTTATAGCCAGAAGAGTGATAGAGAGACTTGAGAACGGAAACGTGAATGACGAGATTCTCTCCGAGTATGCAGATCCGAATACCGACAAGTATGCAAGGATGGTCGAGGAGATAAGAAAAGAGTTGAACTTTACTACGCTTGCATATGCAAGACTTGATGACATGCTCGATGCGACTGGACTCGACAGAAGCAAACTTTGTACATACTGCTGGGACGGAAAAGAATAAAAAAAATCAAAAATCTTGTTACGTTTTAAATTTAATCCCGTCTATATGTGTAGAAACAAATAAACACATATAGAGGGGATATTTTTATGAGTAAGATAAGAGAGAGATTCACAAAAAGGACAATAAGAATTTTTGCTTCGAGCATGGCAGTTTTAACCGCAAGTGCAGCGATATTTGCCGGATGCGGAAGCGCTTCTTCCAAGGGTAAGAACATGGATGATCTGTACGCTGTTGATGAGGCATACAGCGAGGAGGGCTCGTATGAGGAATCAGCTGATATAGCTAGTGAGACCATGGATAGCGTGGCAGGAACTGCATCGGTTAATACCGATTTGGGAAACACCGATTCAGGAAACACAAATATGGCTAAGGCGGAAGACTATGACACGGACAGAAAACTTGTTGTGACCTGGGACATCTCGGTGGAGACGGAAAAATATGATGAGCTGATCCCGCAGATAGAGAGCAGTATAGCGGAGTGCGGAGGATACATAGAATATCAGAACGAGTACTCATATGACACATTCAGATATGCATATTTTACAATCAGAATTCCGGAGGAAGCTGCGGATGAATGGATATCGGAGACCGGAGAGATCAGCACTTTGAAGTCGAAGTCAAAAAATGTCGAGGATGTGACATTGAGCTATGTCGATACGGAGAGCAGGCTGAGAGCGCTTAAGACGGAGCAGGATGCACTTCTTGCAATATTGGAGAAAGCAGAGAGCGTTGAAGACATAATAACGGTACAGAGCGAACTTTCAAATGTAAATTATCAGATAGAGTCATACGAATCCACACTCAGAAGCTTAAAAAACAAGGTGAATTATACGACTGTAAACTTAGATATAAATGAGGTGAAAAGGGAGGTTCCCGTTGAGACTTCCGTAGGTGATGAAATAAAAGAAAAATTCTTTACATCACTTGATGAAATAAAAGATTTTACAAGAGGTCTTATTGTTGGATTTTTCGGAAATATACTTATAATTGTATTATGGGCAGCGATAATTGTTGCGGCTGTTCTTATCGCAAAGAGGCTTTCAAAGAAATTATCAAAGAAATTATCAGGGAAAATGTCCGGAAAATTATCAGGAGAAGTTGTTGAGGATAAAGAAGTATCCGAGGCAACCGACACGGGGAGAAAAGAAAAGTGATTCTAGAGGACAATGAGATTGTGAATCTTTACTGGGAGAGAAACGAGAGTGCCATATCGCATACTGACACAAAATACGGGGCATTCTGTCATATGATAGCATGGAACATACTTCACCAGAACGAGGATTGTGAGGAGTGTGTCAACGATACCTGGCTTAAGGCTTGGAATAGCATGCCACCGGAGAAACCGGACGCACTGAAGTATTTTTTGTCGGCAATTACAAGGAATTTATCACTGGACTGCTATAGAAGAAAACACAGCCAAAAAAGAGGTGGTGGGCAGACAGATGTTGTATTGGAGGAGTTGGAAGAATGTCTGTCAAGGAGCGTAGGCCCTGAGAGTGAAGTGCTTGCAAAAGAACTGACAAAGATTATAAATGGATTTTTGGGTGACCTTTCGGTTCGCGAGAGGAAGGTTTTTATAAGGAGATATTATTTTGTGGAATCCACAGCGGAGATTGCAAAGAGGTACGCTCTGACAGAGACAAACGTGAGGATGATCCTGTCGAGAACAAGAAAGAAACTTGCAGTTATTTTGCGTGAAGAAGGGTATGTATTATGAGAGCCGATGATTTATTCAAAGCCATGAACGGTATAGATGAAAAGTTCCTCGAGGAGAGCGAAAATACAGAGAACGGCAGAAATAAAATATTAAAAATCAGAAGATATGTTGTTGTTGCAGCCTGCGCATGTTTTGCAATAGCGATAGGATTGTATGTTCCAAATGCATTCAGGATGGGAAGAAGCGACCTTGCATACGAGGAGTCATTTGAGACGGCAGAGGAGAGCAACGATGCTATCTATGATGAAAAGAGCGAAGGGGCCGCACTTGAAGTTGAAGGCGAAGCAGCTTCGGACAGTATATATGCATACAATATAAGCCTGTATATAAATGATGAATATGTGGACGTGTCCTGGGAAGACAACGAGGCGGTAAATGCAATCAAGGAGGTTCTTGTTGACGGAGATATAACTCTTGAGATGAGTCCTTATGGAGGATTTGAGGTCTATTCAAAGATTGATCTTTCAATACCGGCCCAGGATGAGCAGCTTACTGCGGAAAGCGGAGATATAGTACTTTATAACGGAGATACGTTTGCCGTATTGTACGATTCTAACACTGCGGATTATACAAAACTCGGAAAGATTTACAATCTTTCGAATGAAGAACTCAAGGAATTGCTCGAAAATGAGTCCGTCACGATTGCTTTAAGACTTGAATAAAAATAAGGGAAAGCTTTACTAGCTTTCCTTTAAATTTTTTCTCCATCTTAATATGGCGATGCCTATGATTATGATATAACCCACAATGCTTAAGACAACCGGAACTTCACCCAAGAATGCCATACCGAGCAGCGCGGCAAATATGACCTGCGTGTAATCGTACACCGAAATCTCTTTTGCCGGAGCATATTTGTATGCTGTGGTAATAGAGAACTGTCCGAGAGATGCGCAGACACCTGCGAGTATCAGGCAAAGCAGCTGAACAGACGACATTGGCTTGTACTGCGCTATGAAAAACGGCAGTGTCACAATACAAGAAAAACATGAAAAGCAAAATACGATAAGCGGAGTTGCCACATTTTTTTTGCCGAGCTTTCGCACGAAAGTGTAGGCCATGCCTGCTCCGAAACCTCCTAACAGTCCGATTAATGCCGGAAATACATCGGTGAAGGAACCGGTCGGTCTAATTATAAAAAGAACTCCGATAAAGGCAATCAAGGTGGTGGACACATCAAACTTTGTCGGTATTTCTTTCAGAATAAATATGGACATTATTATCGCAAAGAACGGCGAGAGCTTGTTCAACATGTTAGCATCTGCGATTCCAAGTTTGTCCACCGCATAGAAATTGGCTATGAGTCCGAGTGTTCCAAATGCACATCGCATGAAAAGGTCGACTCTTGTTCCGGGCTTAAATTCGATTTTCTCTTTGGATTTGATCAGAGCAACGATCGATACGAACATAGCAATAAAGTTTCTGAAAAAAGCTTTTTGCATTGTCGGCAGGTCTCCGGATATTCTGACGAAGAAGGTCATCAGAGAAAAACCGAAAGCGGCTAAGAGTATAAACATTATTCCTTTTAATTTGTTTTTTGATTCCATTTCAAATTCCCCTGTTTGATATATGTGGCATATTATAGCATAAGTGTATTTTTTGTTGTTCAATTCTTTTTAACTGTTGTATTTTTAGCTTATGACTTGTAAATTAGAATGGCTATAAAACAAAAAAGAGGAGTAGTCTTATGATATATCTTTTACTTGCGATAGTATGCAGCACGATGGTTTCTGTCATTATGCGTCTGTCGAAGAAATATGTAAAAAACAATATGTTTATGTTTTTTTCAAACTATGTGATCTGCACTCTGATGGCGGGATTGTTTATGGGAAAAACACCGATTTTTGAAAGCGGGGAGGGAATGATTTTTGCCGTTGTTTTGGGGCTCATAAGCGGGGTATTCTATCTCGGAGGATTTTTCCTTCTTCAGTACAACATAATAAGAAACGGAATGGTTTTGGCTTCAACCTTTATGAAACTGGGTGTTTTGGTTCCGACTGCGATGGCTGTGATTTTGTTCAAGGAGACGCCTAAGCCTGCTCAGTTTGTCGGATTTGTAATTGCCCTCATAGCGATAGTGATAATAAATACGGACGGTGAGTCTGATGATACTTCCGTGGAAAAGGAAGATGAAAAGCAAAAAGAGAAGAAGACACTCTCCGCGGGAAGCGGGACCTGGCTTATCGTTTTGCTTCTTGTGGGAGGATTTACCGATTCACTTGTGAATGTATACGAAAAGATGGGAGTTGACGCTTTTAAAGATCATTATCTTTTGGTAACCTTTGTGACCGCAGGAGTTTGCAGTATCATAATGGGACTCGCAAAGAGACAGAGACCTACCAAAGCAGATATTCTCTGGGGAGCAATGATCGGAGTACCGAATTATCTTGTATCAAGATTTTTGCTCTTGTCATTGGGAAGTATGTCCGCGATAGTTGTCTATCCGGTCTACAATGTGGCAGCAATCCTTCTTGTGAGTGTCATAGGAGTGCTTTGCTTCAAGGAAAAGATTGGAAAGAGAAAAGGAGCGGGTCTTATCCTTGTGCTTATCGCACTGATTGTCTTGAATATATAAAATCTAACGCTTTCTGTATTTTGACGGAGTCTCGCCGTACTTTGACTTGAATGAGCGGTTAAAGTAAGAGAGATTGTCAAAACCCACATCTTCTGCGATGTGAAGTATTGGATCATCTGAGACGCGCAACATTCTTGCGGCCATCTTAAGACGGTAGTCTTTCAGATAATCGATGAAGGATACACCCATTGTATCCTTGAAAAATTTCATGAAATGTGACTCCGAGAGATTTAGGACATCCGCGACTGTCTTGATGGTCAAATGCTCACTGTAGTGGAGTTCGACATATTTTAGAATCTGTTTCACCCTTAGGAAGGATTTCTTTTCGGAGGATGAAGCGGGTTCTTTTTTGTATGTGGAATAAAGCCCGTAAAAAAACAAAAACATCTGTCCTTTGAGATAGAGTTCAAAGCCTTCGGGCATGGTGCGTCTTATATTGTCACAGTTGTCTATGGGAGTTATAAGCTCTTTATAGTTTTCTAAATCTTTTCTCACAATTGCAGGGACTCTAATTCTTCCATCCAGAATTGGAGATATGTATTTTGCCATACATGGATCGTCTTTAGCGCTCTCGAGTATATCAGGCCCGATCATAATATTCTCATATTCAAACGAAAAATCTTTAACCTGTTTTATTTCATGAAGACTTCCCGGAAAGACCAGAACAAGATCACCTGCGGATACGTCATAGTCGACAAAATCAACAGATACCGTTCCCATTCCTTTTTTTATGTATATGAGTTCAAGCTCATCGTGCCAGTGGAGCGGAACAGATGAGAAGTCTAACGGTATAGAGCATAGATATGTGTCAAAGTGAAAATCCTCTGCCACAAGAGGCCTGTTCTCGTGATAATTCTCATATTCCTGTATATTCATAAAAAATATCCTCCGTCATCACCCGCGGTGTGAAACTTATATACAATATATTAAAAATGATAGGATAGTGCAAGTTTTTGATACCATAGTATAAGACACTGAACAAAAACAGAAGTAACATATCAATAACAAATCAAATTGAAGTGTGAGGTAAAAAAAATGGCTTTATCTAATAATTCAATACTACAAAAAATCTTGAAATTCTTTGGGCTTTGTAAACCGGAATCGAAAGGAGAAAAGAACATGAGCATGAGAGAGATGATAGAAAGCAAAATCGGAAAAGATCTTGCAAACGCATCTAACGAGGAGATATACACCGGTCTTTTGTATATAGTAAAAGATATGGCAAGAGACAAACAGAGCACGGAAGGAAAGAAGAAGCTGTACTATGTTTCGGCTGAGTTTTTGATAGGAAAGCTTCTTTCAAACAATCTTATAAATCTTGGAATCTACGATGAGGTAAAAAATACTCTTGCGGAGAGTGGGAAGAATATAGCGGAGATAGAAGAAATCGAGAACGAGCCATCCCTCGGAAACGGAGGACTCGGAAGACTTGCGGCTTGTTTTCTCGACTCGCTTGCAACATTGGGCCTGAACGGAGACGGAGTGGGTCTTTGCTATCACTTCGGCCTTTTCAGACAGAAATTTGAAAACAATCTCCAGAATGAGGTGCCGGACAGATGGCTGACCGAGAACAGCTGGCTCAACAGAACCGACAAGACATACAAGGTTTCCTTCGGAGGTTTTGATGTAACATCAAGAATGTATGATATAGATGTGGTCGGCTACAATAACAGGACAAACAAACTTCATCTTTTTGACATAGAGAGTGTGGATGAGAACCTTGTTGAAGGTGGTGGAATCGGTTTCAACAAGGAGGATATCGCAAAGAATCTCACCCTTTTCCTCTACCCGGATGATTCGGATGACAAGGGAAGAATCCTTCGTGTATATCAGCAGTATTTCATGGTCACAAACGCAGCCTGTCTCATATTGGATGAGGCTGTTGAGAAGGGATCGAACCTTCATGATTTAAGTGACTATGTGGCAGTACAGATCAATGATACACACCCGTCAATGATCATTCCGGAACTCATAAGGCAGCTTCAGATAAGGGGAATCCTTATTGACGAGGCGATTGAGATCGTATCAAAAGTTTGCGCGTACACAAACCATACGATACTTGCGGAGGCGCTTGAAAAATGGCCGGAGGACTTTTTGATAAAGGCTGTTCCGGAGCTTATGCCTATAATACGTGAGCTTGACAACAAGGTGAAAGAAAAAGTGGACGATGAGAGCACCTATATCATAAAAGACGGCCTCGTTCATATGGCACATATGGATATCCATTACGGATACAGCATAAACGGTGTGGCTTATCTTCATACGGAGATACTCAAGGCTACGGAGCTCAACAATTTTTACAAGCTCTACCCTGAAAAATTCAACAATAAGACAAACGGTATCACCTTCAGAAGATGGCTTATGGAATGCAATCCGAAGCTGTCGGAGCTTATCACAAGTCTCATCGGAGAAGGATGGAAGAAGGATGCAAATGAACTTGAAAAACTTGGGGCTTTCGTGGATGACGAGGAGGTTCTCAACAAGTTCTTGGCAGTTAAGCATGAGAACAAGATTGTATTGAAGGACTATCTCAAGAAAGAGCAGGACATAGATATCGATACGCATTCCATCATTGATATCCAGGTTAAGAGACTTCATGAGTACAAGAGACAGCAGATGAATGTGCTCTATGTCATTCACAAATATTTTGAGATAAAAGAAGGAAAGAGACCGGGAAGACCGATAACGGTTATCTTCGGTGCAAAAGCCGCACCGGCATATATAATTGCAAAGGACATCATCCATCTCATCCTCTGCCTTTCGGAAATAGTGAACAACGACCCGGAGGTAAGCCCTTATTTAAAGGTTGTGATGGTGGAAAATTACAATGTAACACTCGCCGAAAAACTCATTCCTGCATGCGATATCTCCGAGCAGATTTCACTCGCTTCCAAGGAGGCATCCGGAACAGGAAACATGAAATTTATGCTTAACGGTGCAGTCACTTTAGGAACCATGGACGGAGCAAATGTGGAGATTGCTGAGCTTGTCGGCGATGAGAACATATTTACGTTCGGTGAGGATTCCCAGACGGTTATAGACAGATACAAGAGAGGCAATTACTCTTCGAGAAAGTATTATGAGGAGGATGAATTGCTCAAAAGAGCAGTTGATTTCATAATGTCAGATAAGGTGCTCGCAGTTGGTTGCAGGGAGAATCTTGAGAGACTCTACAACGAGCTTCTCGGAAAAGATTATTTCATGACATTCCCTGATTTCAGAGAATATGTGAAGACCAGAGATGCGGCATATTTGGCATTTGAGGACAGGATTGCATGGGCAAAGAAGATGCTTGTCAATATTTCGAAAGCGGGATTCTTCTCATCGGACAGAACAATAGAACAATATAATAAAGACATCTGGAGACTTTAAAAAAAACAGTATTACAGGTAAAATGGTTTTTGATAGGATTTGAACATTATCGGAGATCGAATATATGGATAAGAAAAGTGTTATAGCACAGATTTGTGCCGGAACTTTTGATTTCAAGAACACCAATTTGCCTGCATACGAAATAGGAAGAATCACAGAGGATTACGCAGCAGGCCTTATCATGGAACAAAAATATGATGAGGCCTTCGCTTTTTTAAGCACGATTCTTTTTACAAAAGACCGTGCGGCCGGAGTGGTACTGATCACAGAGGACAATATGCTTTTGTATCAGATGACCGAGATATATCTCATGGAGAGAAACATAAAAGGAATAACAACAGATATCTGGAACAGATTTCCGGACACGAAGGATTTCCTGGAATTTGAATACAGGCTCAAATTCATGTTGAGAAAAATATGGTTTGGAATGAGTGAGGCGGAGTGGTTCGACGAGTTTGTCACGCTTATGTCGGATGGGAGAATAACAATAGAGCTTCTTACGGTTGTGACAAAATACTCGGTTCCATCTTCTGTGCTGGTATATATGCTTGAGTGCATAAAGCTTTTTATAAACGGACCGTCAAAAGACAGACTTGATATGTACATAGGCCAGCTCAAAGAGAACGGCTATGTTTTAAAAAGGGAAAAAACCTATCTCGCCAGAGATATGCAAAATGATATTGTAAGGCGCGATGTGGACGCGACACTTGAGGAGGATCTGTATCTTAAAGACAGGGACGCATTTAAGAGCATGCTTGAGAGCAGAGAGATTTATGATGACAAGATGGCATTTATCCTCTGCGCTAATGATGAGACATATACCAAAGAGGTGTTCAAGTATTTAAAACATTGTAAGCTTGACGGCATGAAGGCCGAGATGATTGTCGTAAAGAATGCAAAGAGCATGTGTGAGGGGTACAACAAGGCGATGCATCTGTCGGATGCGAGATACAAGTTTTACATTCATCAGGACACCTTCATAGTGGACTCCTGTCTTCCATATCACTGCAAGGAACTTTTTTGCGAGGATGAGAAACTGGGAATGCTTGGAATCGCCGGTTCCATAGATCTCGGAGAGAACGCTAAATGGTGGTCTGCAGAGAAGAAGAACATGTGTCTTTACCAGGACGACCTCATGCAGATCATAGAGTCGCTGTCATACGGAATAGTCGAGGGACAAGAGGCGACAGGATACACAAGTGCCAAAGCTATGGATGGTATTTTTTTGGCTACTTCAAAGGATGTCCCTTGGAGAGAGGACTTGTTTGATCATTGGCATTTTTATGATATCTCAGGTTGTTTTGAGCACAGGAGAAGGGGGTATATCACGGGCATTGTGAACTCGGATCATATGACTGTGCTTCATGACACGACGACAAAAAAGGACAAAGACAGTTTTTACGACAGATACGGAGAAGTATTTTTGGGGGAATATATGGATGAGTAAAATTATATTTTTGACAAAAAATCAGCTGGGATTCTTATCAAACAATATCGATATAGTCATTCAAAGCGGTATGGCAGATATAAGCGATATCGCAGTTTGCGACATGGGGTCGACCGACGGGACCTTGGAATATCTGTGTGGAAGAGGGATAGACTATGTTGCAGGCACCATAGAGGAGGACGGATTCGGTGTCATGATAAACACCGCCTTGAACGAGTTTTCGAAGGATGAAGATTTTCTTCTTCTCGGAGCGGACTGTATAATTATGCCTGAAGATTATCTTAGAGCCAAAAAATATATTGATATAAACAGGGATGTTTTGGCATATACCTTTGAGAGGGAGTTTGCGAGAGAGACGGAACCATCCGAATCAAAAGAAGAGGAAAATCCTGTTCAGACGTTATATCTGAAATGGTATGCCGCATTTTTTGTCTCGGAAAAGTTTAAAGAACTTGGCGGATTTGATGACAACCTGAAATTGCCGCATAACGTATGCGCCGACATATCGTTCAGGGCGATAACAAAAGACATTCGATGTGAGGAATTTTGCGGACTAAAAGTATACAAATACGAGCCGGAAATCAATGAAGCTGAAGATTTGATACATGACAGAGGAGTCCTGAAACCAAAGTGGGGAATGAATTATTTTAATGTCGGTAGCAATGATGTGCTTTTGTCATTGATAGTTGACAGGGACAGGGAGGAAGCAATCAATTTTCTTGAGATAGGATGCGATTGCGGAGGAAACCTTCTCGGAGTTAAGAAGATGTTTAAGAATGCATCTCTCTATGGAGTGGAGATAAATGAGAACTCGGCTAGAATATCGTCTCATTTGGCAGATGTCGTATGTGGAAATATTGAGGAACAAAATCTGGATTTCGGTGAGACCAAGATGGATTATATTATGTTTGGCGATGTGCTTGAGCATTTGAGGGATCCACTTCAAACCATAATATATTGTAAAAGCCTTTTGAAAGAAGGGGGCGCCGTAATAGCATCGATTCCAAATCTTGCTCATTTCACTGTTATAAAGGAACTCTTGAACGGAAGATTTGAGTACAGTGACACCGGTCTTTTAGACAGGACACATATTCATTTTTTTACAGGAATAGAGATAATAAAGATGTTTGAAGAGGCCGACTATGAAGTAAAGGAGTTGAGGTCTATGTATATTCCTCAGACATTGAGTGAAGCGGACGAGATGTTTGTTAAAAAACTTTTGGCTATGGGGCGTGCTGACGAATCAAATTTGAGGACGTATCAGTATCATGTTCTGGCAAAAAAAAGATAAAAATGGTGCCAATTACCTATAAAATAATTTGTTTTTTCGCTAATGATTTAAAAAAATGAACCGATAAATAACTTGAAGAGCAAAGGATTGTCTCAAATTTAAGGAAGAAAGGGGAGTCTGTGATGCGTATAGACACACTCAGTCAAGTAGCTCAGATTTATGGCCTTAACAAAGCAAATAAGACCGGCAACGTCGCTAAGACGACAGGTGCAAGGGACGAGGTTCATATCTCTCAGGCGGGACGTGACTATCAGGTAGCAAAACAGGCAGTCGCTGCAGCTTCCGACATCAGGGAAGATAAAGTCGCAACTTTAAAGACAAGTATCGAATCTGGAAATTACAGCGTGGATGCCGGAGATTTTGCGAGCAAATTGCTTGAAAAATATCAGGCTGCACAGTAAGGAGAGTTGACGTGGCTAGCTTGATGGATGATCTCATAGAAGTCTTAAATGAGGAAAAGGCCGATTATGAAAAATTGGTAGCTCTTGGCGAAGAAAAAAGGCAGGCGGTCATTTCTGCCGAGATAGATAATCTGGAAAGAATATCTGAGGAAGAGCAAGTGGTCGCCGGCTATCTTCAAAACAGAGCAAACAAAAGAGTGTCCATCATGTCGGATATGGCCCAGGTACTGGGGAAGGATCCGGCGGAACTTACTGTGTCAAAACTTATCGCCTACATGGAGAACCAGCCGGATGAACAGCGAAAACTCGCTGATGTCAGGGAAGGAATACTCTCTGTCGGCAAGAGACTCAAAAGCGTAAATGAGCTTAATGAAACATTGATAGAACAGGCCATGGAAATGGTCGAATTCGATCTTACCTTGTTTAGAAGTATGCGACAGGCACCGGAGACGGCAAACTATGACAAAAATGCCTACAACACCGGTGATATCTTGGGCGGCAGCGGCTTTGATGCAAAGCAGTAAAACAGGGGAGGCTTAGGCCATGGCTAATGGAATGGGAAGCCTGTGGGTCGGCGCGAGCGGCTTACAGAACGCACAGAACGGTTTAAATACAACAGCGAACAATATTTCAAACGTTGATACAACAGGTTACGTTCGCCAGCAGGTTGTATACGGCGACAGAAATTACATAAATTTCAACAAGACGGCATCGATCAGTTATCAGCAGGCAGGACTTGGTGTCACGATAGCTGATGTTGTTCATGCCAGAGATATCTTTTTGGACAAAACGTACAGGACAGAAAATGGCCGGTACGCTTTTTATTCTACTACATATGAAGCTGTATCCGAGATAGAGAACTACTTCCAGGAATTGGAAGGAGATGCCTTCGAGGATATCCTTACAGGAGACTCGGGACTCTGGGTTGCATTTCAGGAGTTTGCGAAGGATCCTTCAGACAGCGTAAATCAGAACCTGGTTCTTCAGAAATCGGAACTGTTTTTGACAAGAGCAAAAGCGGTCTGCACGAGCATGAGAACATACCAGGACAATCTCAATGAGCAGATAAAGGATTCCGTGGAGAGAGTAAACGAACTCGGAGAAACAATCTGCGAACTCAACAAACAAATCCAGGCTATAGAGGCAGCGGGTGTCGAGACGGCATACGATCTCAGAGATGCAAGAGACAATGCACTTGATGAGTTGTCCTCCTACGGAAAAATTTCATACAGAGAGCTTGCAAACGGAATAGTAAAAGTATCGTTTGAGGATGTTGAATTTGTTGATGAGCTCAAAAACTATACCATAGGAATGAGAACCGATGATCTCACCGGTTTTGTAACTCCTGTATGGGATCACATGTCGGATGAGAGCCAGGACGTATACAGAGATGTCTTCAACTTTGACGGTGAGATATCGACTGCAAAGAAAAATGACATAGGTTCCTTAAAAGCGCTCTGCCTTGCAAGAGGTGATGGATGGGCAGATTATTCCGATATAGAAGGAGTGACATCCACTGCTTATGATAAAGGAATCGCAAAATCGGTTATGCTCAACGTGGAAGCTGAATTTGATCAGCTTATACACAATATAGTGACAGCAATAAATGATGCGATATGTCCGAATATTGAAGCCACATCAGATATTACAGGTTATGATTCAAGCGGAAATGCTGTGACGATATCAGCGGGAACACTTATACTCGACACGGACAATTGCGCAACCGGTGCCGACGGAGTTATCCCTCCGGCTGAATTGTTTGTAAGAACAGGATGCGACAGATACACAACAGTATATGGAAATGATGGCACTACATATTATGTGTACAACGAGGAAGATACTTCGGATACGTCTCTTATGTACACTGTAAACAGTGTACATATAAACGAGGATCTGATGAAATATCCGACCAATCTCGCAAATCTTTCACAGGATGGAAGTATATCCTATGAACTCGGAGAGACACTGGCTGCGATCTGGTCAGAGACAAACCTTACCTTAAACCCAAATGATACGACACCTGTTACATTTGCGGAGTATTATTCAAAAATGACGGGTGAACTTGCAACCGTGGGAGATGTTTACAACTCGACAGCTCAGGGACTTGATTCCACTGTCACCACCGTGGACAATGCAAGACTTCAGGTTACAGGAGTTTCATCAGATGAGGAACTTACGAACATGATAAAATACCAGAATGCGTACAACGCATCTTCGAGATTCATAAATGTTGTCAGTGAGATGCTTGAGTACATAATCACGCAGCTCGGATAAGGAGGCAATTATGACATCTACATTTTTTGGATTAAATATAGCTACTTCCGGACTTAGCGCATTCCAGGCGGCTGTAAATACATCGGCAAATAATATTTCAAATGTTCAGACAGAAGGCTACAGCAAGCAGATCGCAAACAGAGTGACTTCCAATTCGCTCCGCACTAACCAGAAGTACGGTACTGCGGGAGCAGGTGTTACAACAACTTCGATAACACAGTTAAGAAATATATATTATGACGAGAAATACTGGGACAACCAGAGCTCGTATTCTCTCTATGAGACTAAAGTAAATTATATGAGCCAGATAGAGACTTATTTCATAGACGATGACACCGAGGAAGGGTTTTCCACAATATTTGCAAATATGTTCAACAATCTGGATCTTCTCAGCACAAGCGCAGGAGATATAACAGTAAGACAGAGCTTTGTCAGCAGTGCGGAAAAACTTTGTTCTTATTTCTCAATGATATCAACAAGTTTAACCGAGTTGCAGGAGGACTGTAACGACCAGGTGAAGGCAGAGGTTGACAATATAAATGCGATAGCCGAAAAGATTGCTTCATTGAATAAACAGATAAATTCAATTGAGATTCAGGGCGGATATGCAAATGAACTGAGAGACCAGAGGGCACTTTTAGTCGATGAACTCTCAAAGATTGTTCCTGTGGAAGTAACCGAGAATGAAGTTTTAAACAGCAACGATCCGGATACTTTTATCGGAGCTACAACCTATGTGATAAAGATAAACGGTCAGAAACTTGTCGATACATACAATTACAACACATTAGAGTGTGTGGCTAGAGATTATCAGGTGAATCAGACAGATGTGGAAGGTCTTTA
>JAILHT010000067.1 GCA_024695665.1 Lachnospiraceae bacterium | reverse complement strand
TTTATGAAATTATACAAAAAGACGGCTTTTTGAAGTAAAAAACTTGCTAATTCATCAAAAATGATATATCTTGTTTTTAAATGATATATGAAATGTATCAAAAGATATACGGAATATATCAAATGATGTTTTTTATCACTAAAGGAGGAATAGTTACTATGAAAAAGAAAATGGTTTCAGCACTTTTGTGCGTATCCATGATCGGATCATTGCTCGCAGGTTGCGGAAGCTCATCTTCCACAGATTCATCTGCAGACAGCTCTGAAGCAACAGAGAGCACTGATGAGACAACTGAGGGTGCAGCAGAGGAAACTGCTGACGGAGACAAGACAACGCTTACTATTACATATCCTGACTCGGGAGATACCGGAGAGAACGGATATATGTATTCATGGATTACAAATACATACAATTCATGGGATAAAAAAGATTCTGTAGAGCTTGACATCCAGCCTGTAGTAGCAAACGACAGTGATTACTTCACAAAAGTTCAGACACAGATGCAGGATGCTTCGACAAGCCCTGATCTTTTCTTCGAGGATACATTCCAGCTTAACACAGACGTTGCAGCAGGATATGTTTCAGATCTTTCATCTGATGTTGAAGGATGGGAAGCTTGGAACTCAGAATTCATCGAGGCTCTTAAAGAAGGAACAAAGGGATCTGACGGAAACACATATGCAGTTCCTGTAAGTACTGACGTAAGAGGACTTTGGTACAACAAAGACGTATTTGAGCAGGCAGGACTCGGAAGAGACTGGCAGCCTGAAACATGGCAGGATATCCTTGATGCCTGCGAGGCAATCAAGACAAACTGCGCTGACGATGTAGTTCCTATCTGGTTTGCATGCAGCAACACTGAAGCAGAAGCAACAAGTATGAACACATTTGAGATGCTTCTCTACGGAACAGGTGAGACACTTGTTGACGAGGAGACAGGAGTTTGGAACGTGAGCGGACAGGGAATCACAGATTCACTTTCATTCATCCAGACATGTAAGGAGAACGGATACATCGGAACACTTTCAGAAGTATTTGACGCAAGTGACTGGGAGTACGCAAACAAGTACATGTCAACCGGAAAACTCGGAATGTACTTAAACGGAAGCTGGGGATATGCTGATTATCTTTCAACAGGAAGCTATCCAATGGAAGGATACACAGATGACACACTTTCAGACGCACTCGGATTCGCTCAGATGCCAAAGCAGAACGGTGACGGATACGTTACAATGAGCGGTGGCTGGAGCTGGGCAATTGCAAACAACTCTGACAGCCATGATCTCGCATTCGAGTTCCTCTGCGAGCTTATGAATTCTGACAACTACATCACATACCTTGTGGGAAGCGGAAACCTTGCTACAAAGACCGGAATGGATTCTTATGATGAGTACAAGAACAAACTCTATGTAGAGGAAGCAACAGCTATGTCTGAGACAGCATTCTTCCGTCCACACAATGAGAACTACTCAAAGGTTTCTTCATACATCTATGAGATGGTAGACACTATCGTAAGAAACGATACTGCAATAGAAGATGCGCTCTCTGATTTTACAACAAGCGTAAAAACTGCTGTAGGTGAGGAAAACGCACAGTAATATAAACTAATGTAAAGCAGCCAATGCCATATGTTGGCATTGGCTGTTTATTTTGTTGAGGTTATTTTTTATGAGAAAAAAAGGATCATCTTTATCTAAATTCGGTTATCTTTTGCCGGCAATAATCCTTATGTTATTGTTTTTTGTATGGCCGATCATCTTGACTATATATTTTTCATTCACGAACCTGGCTCTTACGGGGTCTGCGGCTGCCAATTTCCAATTCATCGGACTTGACAACTATCAGAAGATGCTCACGGATTCGTCTGTCAAGGTAAGCCTTATAACAACTGTAATCTTTGTTATTTTTTCGGTAGTGGGACAAAGTGTTTTGGGATTTGTGATCGCCTATCTTATGAAGGCAAAAAATAAAATATTCAGAAGAGTGGTCGGAGCTATTGTGCTCGCAGGATGGGTTATGCCTGAGACGGTTGCCGCAATCTGCGCTTACACCTTCATGACAGATAAAGGAACCTTGAATGAGATCCTTGGATTTTTCGGAATCGGAATGGTTTCATGGCTCTTCAAATACCCTCTTCTCTCGGTAGTGCTTGCAAACATCTGGCACGGAACAGCGTTCTCGATGATGGTATATCAGTCGGCGCTCGACAACGTTCCGGAGGATGTTATGGAATCGGCAAAGATGGACGGAGCAAACAAGCTCCAGACTTTGTTCGGTGTAACAATACCGATTATAAAAGATACAGCGTTGACAAACACTATGCTCATTACACTTTCTACATTGGGAACCTTCGGAATGGTATACACCATGACGGGAACTACGGTTCAGACACTTCCGATATTCATGTACATGAGAGCTTTCAAAAACTACGAGCTCGGATACGGAACGGCAATCTCAATGCTTGTGCTTTTGATAGGTGCTGTGTTCAGCATATTCTATGTGAAGATACAAGGAAAGGAAATGGAGGGATAGTATGCGCGCGAAACAGGAAAAAAGAGTGGCATATATAGTCCTCACCATAGTAGCGGTCATTTTTGCTTTGCCGCTCGCTTGGATTGTACTTGCCTCATTGGACAAGAATGCATCACTTGCTGTAAGTATGCCGGATCTCACGGGAGAGAACTATATTGAAGTTCTCACAAACCCTGCAAACTTAAGATCGTTTTTTAACGGACTCATCATCTCTTTGGGTGCAGCTACGATAGTTATAGTTTTATCGACACTCGCAGCTTATGCGCTCTCAAGATACGAGATGAAACACAAAAAGATATTTATGCTTTCCATGCTTTTTATGACATCGCTTCCTATTACAACGGTCATGGTGCCGGTGTTCAAGGTGTTCGTAAGCTTCGGCCTCTACGACAACCTTTTCGGAATCGTTTTGTTCATGGCTGCATCGGGTATGCCTTACGCAATCTGGATGATGAAGAACTTTATGGATTCAGTGCCAATGTCCTTCGAGGAGGCGGCCTGGGTTGACGGTGCATCTCGTTTCAGAGGAATACTTAAAGTCGTTCTTCCTCTTATGCTTCCGGGTATTTTTACCGTTGGTATATATACTTTCTCCGGATGTTGGGGAAACTTCTTTGTACCGTTCATACTTCTCTCATCAAGCGAGAAGTATCCTGCATCAATAATGCTTTATCAGTTCTTCGGACAGCACTCTGTCGCATATGGAACACTTGCCGCTTACTCGGCTGTTTATGCTTTGCCGTCTATTATTTTGTATGTGATAACACAGAAATGGATGTCACAAGGCTTCAGCATGGGCGGAGGAGACAAAGGTTAATCGAAGGAGTTTTAAGCATATGGTTATAGCGGAGAGATATAAAGCCATAGATGAAATGTGTGCTGTGGTAAAAGAAAAATTCGGGGCCGACTCAAAGATTGCGGCCATGTTCGAAAAGTGTATATCGAACACTTTGCAGACGACAATAAAGACACTTGCCGACGGATCGGTATTTGTCATAACAGGAGACATCCCTGCCATGTGGCTCAGGGATTCTGCCTGCCAGCTCAGACCGTTTTTGCTTTTTGCGAAAGATGAGCCGGAAATAAATGAGATAATAGTAAAGCTTGTAAAAAAACAGATGGAGTGCATCGGCATAGATTCCTACGCAAATGCCTTCAACGAGCAGGCTAACGGAAACGGTTTTCAGACGGATAAAACCGATATGAAAAAAGAGTTGTGGGAGAGAAAGTATGAGATAGATTCTCTTTGCTTTCCGATACAGCTCTCATATCTGCTCTGGAAAAACAGCGGAGAGACTGCGCAGTTTGACGAGGTATGGAAGAGATCCGTTCAGAAGGTAATAGAGACTTTCAGAACCGAGCAGGATCACGAGAACAGATCGGATTACAGATTCGAGAGATTTGACTGCGTCTATACCGACACACTCTCAAGAGATGGTAAAGGAGCTCATTGCAAACCGAACATCGGGCTTGTGTGGTCGGGCTTCAGACCGAGTGATGACGCATGTACATACGGATATCTTATTCCGTCAAACATGCTTGCATCAGTTGTTTTGAAGTACGTTTCAGAGATAGCAAGGGAAGTGTACAAGGATGAAAAACTCGCTGTGGAAGCTGAAAATTTTTCCGCAGAGATAAGAAAAGCAATAGACGAGTACGCGACTGCCAGGATACCGGGAAAACAGATATACGCATATGAGGTTGACGGATACGGCCAGTACAATATGATGGATGATGCAAATCTGCCTAGCCTTCTGTCTATACCTTATATAGGATATGCCGAAAAGGACGATCCAAGATATAAAGAGACCAGAGAGTATGTGTTAAGCGACGCAAATCCGTATTATTACAGCGGAAAATATTTGAACGGAATAGGAAGCCCGCACACCCCTTCGAGATATGTGTGGGATATGTCCATCGCAATGCAGGCTATAACATCTACGGATATGGAGGAAAAGAAAAAACTTTTAACCACCTTGTCCGAGACGGACGCAGGCACATTTCTTATGCATGAGGGCGTGAATGTCGACGACCCTTCAGTATATACAAGACCATGGTTTTCATGGGCCAATTCGGTTTTTTGCGAAGCTGTGTTAGACTATTGTGATATAAGAATAAAAATTTGTTGATTAAAAGGAGTATCAGATGGTTTTTCTTAAAGAGAGAATCGGAAAGCTTACAGAGTGGATCGAAGAACTTCGATATGGGGAAAAATATGCACTTGAGTCGTATCGCATGAAGCATTCGGACGGAAGATATCCGGATGTGGAGAGCCTTGACTCGGCGGGCTGGGATGAACTTAACAATAAAGAAATTTGGGGTGGCCACAGAGAATATTTCTATTTTGACACCACCTTTACCGTGCCAAAGGAGGCGGAGGGAAAAGCTCTTTGTTATGAACTTCGCACCGGACACGAAGGCGAGTGGGATGCCATAAATCCGCAGTTTCTGGTTTATGTAAACGGGAAAAAGCGAATGGGAATGGACGTAAACCACAGAGAGCTTCTTTTGACGGAGAATGCAAAAGCGGGGGAGTCCTACAGAATTGTTCTGGCTGCTTACACCGGAGACAACAATTTTTCAATCCTTTTGGATTCCTGCGTGAAGGTATTCTACAAGGATGTTGACAAATATTATTACGATATAAAAGTTCCTTACGATGTCGCCAGACTTTTGAATGCCGAAGACGATGCACATATAAAGATTATCCTTGCATTAAATGAGTCTCTCAATCTTGTGGATATGAGAGTTCCTCACTCAAAAGAATTTTTTGAGTCGATTGCAAAGGCAGATGAGTATCTGAACAAGAATTTTTATGAGAAATACTGTGGGGACTCAAAGCATACGGTTTACTGTACCGGTCATACACATATAGACCTCGCATGGCTTTGGACGCTCGACACGACAAAGGACAAGACGGTCAGAAGTTTTTCCACCGTGCTTGAACTCATGAAGAGATATCCGGAGTACAAATTCATGCACAGCCAGCCTCAGGAGTATCTCTATGTAAAAGAGAATGCGCCTGAACTCTACGAAGAGATAAAAGAGCGCGTGAAAGAAGGACGCTGGCAGCCGGAAGGAGCAATGTGGGTTGAGGCCGACTGCAATATTCCTTCGGGAGAATCTCTTGTAAGACAGTTCCTCTACGGAATCAGATTTTTCAAGGAAGAGTTTGACAAACCAAGCAAAATGCTCTGGCTTCCGGATGTTTTCGGATACAGTGCGGCACTTCCTCAGATAATGAAGCTTGCAAATGTGGACTATTTTATGACCACAAAGATAAGCTGGAGTGAGTTCAACAAGATGCCTTGTGACACCTTCTACTGGGAGGGAATCGACGGCAGCCGTATCCTCACGCATTTTATACCGGCGAGAGACTACAACGCGAAAGCGAAAGAGGGAAGCGCCGAGAACGAACATTTTACAACCTACAACGGAATGTTGAATCCGAGCCAGGTTATGGGCGGATGGCAGAGATATTCGCAGAAACACTTGAACGATGAAGTCCTCATGTCCTACGGATGGGGAGACGGAGGCGGCGGCCCTACCATCGAGATGCTCGAGAATGAGAAGAGACTCTCGAAGGGAATTCCGGGATCTCCGGCAACAAAACAGTGCCTCCCTACAGAATTTTTTGAGGTTCTCGAGAAGAATGTAAAGGACAACAAGTACACACCGCTTTGGAGCGGGGAGCTCTACCTCGAGTATCACAGGGGAACTTACACTTCGATGGCCAGAAACAAGAAGTTCAACCGTATGTCTGAGTTTGCATATCAGAATATGGAATTCTTTGCGAAGATGGCAGAACTCTACCTTGGGGAGAAATATCCGAAGGAGGAGCTTGCGGAAGGCTGGAGAACTATATTAAAAAACCAGTTCCACGATATCCTTCCGGGGTCTGCGATAAAAGAAGTGTACGAGGAGTCAAAACGCGAGTACGAGAACATTCTTGATATTGCGGACAGATATGTTAGAGAGTACACGAAAAAACTTGCCGATGCGATAGACGCAAAAGCAAACGATATTGTAATCTTCAACCCTAACGGACAGAGCGCCAAGGCACCTGTGTGCATAGCATTGGAAGACGCAAAGGGCAAAAAAACCATCTCTGACGGAGAAAAAACATACGACCTTCAGGAGACGGAAGACGGAATGCTCGCCGTTATACCGGCAGTTGCGGAACACGGAACAGCCATTTACAGTCTATGCGACAATACAAAAGGCGATATCAAAAATGATTCCAAAGACGGATGCGAAGAGAACGTATTTGAGATTAGCAAGTCGAAGGTTGAAACCAAATATTTTAGCATAGAGATAGACGAAAACGGAAAGTTCACGAGAATATATGACAAGGCAGCAAAGCGTGAGATGTTGAAAGAGGGCGAGAGAGGAAATGTGCTCATGACATACGAAGATCATCCTCACAACTTCGATGCCTGGGACATAAACAACTACTACACGGAGAAGTCTTGGGAGATAGAGAAAGCCGATTCGGTTGAAGTGCTTGAGAACGGACCTGTCCGCGCATGCATAAAAGTTACCTATAGTTATCTCAGCTCAAAACTTGTACAGTATATCTATTTTTACAGGGATCTCTACAGATTTGATATCAGAAATGAGATTGACTGGAAAGAGAAAAACATACTTTTGAGATCGTACTTCCCGATGGATATACATGCCACAGAGGCAACTTATGAGATACAGTACGGAAATGTAAAACGTCCGACTCACTACAACACCTCATGGGATTTTGCAAAATTCGAGGTATGTGCTCATAAGTGGATAGACCTCAGTGAGACAGACTACGGTCTCAGTGTCATCAACAACTGCAAATTCGGATACAGCATCCACGACGGCGTCATTGGACTTACCATGTTAAAGAGTGCGGTATATCCAAATCCTGATGCAGACAAGGAACACCACAGCTTCACATATTCCTTCTGCCCGCATAATACAAGTCTTGCGGAGGCGGACACCGTTGCAAAGGCATATGTGTTCAACAACCCTTACATAGCAGTGCGAAAAGAAAAGGACGGAAGCGACAAGTCGCTAACAGGAAGCTTTGTAAAGACAGACTCAAAGGATGTAGTTGTGGAGGCGGTCAAGAAAGCAGAGGACGGCGATGAGATAATTGTTCGTCTGTATGAAGCACAGGACAGAAGAAAAAATGTCAAAGTCACATTTGCATCCGATATCGCAAGCGCTGAGATTTGCAATATTCTTGAAGAAAAGATCGCTGATCTTATATTCAACAAGAACGAAGCAGAACTCTCATTCAAACCGTTTGAGATAAAGACAATAAAGGTTACTTTAAAATAAAAGAATAAAAATGAGAACCAATCACCTTGATTTAGGGGATTGGTTCTTTTTTTAATGGATTACATCCTTCAATATTCCAAAACACTCTCGTACCATATTATTAGGCAGATACAGATATTCCGTAAATGCAGCTATGCCACTTATATCCGCTCCGACATCTCTCTTTGAGAAGAATTTGCTTGCGAATTCTCGCCCGGGCATAGAATACCGCTCGTCTATTTAAATAGCTTGATCTGAGCCTGAAAAATCACCGGTTTTGCCAGGTTTCGCCTTCTCCAAGAAAGGTTATTCAGGCTTACATTAGTGATTTCTCAAATCTGTACTGTAAAAACATATGATTTCTTCGCGGCAGTACCGCTCAGAAATTGAATAGACATAAGTAGAGCGGTAAAACTCTTAAAAAACCATCGATACACAGTAGAATCAGGCTAATTTTACAGCTCAAAAAAGGTGAAATAAGAGAAGTGAGCGGTACTGCAGCTTTTTGGCCGGCCCGGCCGGCAGTCTTAACCCCGCAAAAACCCGCCTCGACCCGGCCGGGGCAGTCAAAGAACCCGGCCCGGCCGGCTGGCAGAACACTAAAATGTCGCCATAGGTCCGGGCCGGCAAAATCACAGATGTATCGGACTCAATCCCACATAAAAAACCCCTCACCATAATATATTATGGGAGGAGTCGCTTTATACTTTTATACTTACAAATACATCCTTTTACATTTCATAATAACTGTTGAGCATCTCTATGTATGCATTCATAAAGTTCTCGTAGCTTCCGTACTGTTCTATCAAAAGATAAAAACCGAAGATGAAACAAACGACACCGCTCACAATTCCAAACAGGCCACATATTATGCCAACTATTGCAAGTCCCGGGTATCTCTGCTGACCGCCTCTTGAGAGAAATCCCAAAATCACTGCCAGGGAGCCTAAGATAACAGCGGGCAGAATGAACATAGAGGTGCAGATTGCGATGATACCGAGTATCATGGACCATTTTGCCATGGACATTGAAGGGCGTCTGTAATTTATATTGGCAAAGCCATTGTTGTTTTGATTATCGTAATACATAAATTCTCGCTTTCAAATTGCAATAAACTGAAAGTAATTATATAATAAGTCCTTTCTTTTAACAACCTGGATGACGCTTGAACCGGATGACGTTTGTACAAAACAGCAGATGGTATTTGGACTCAAAATTTTGTATAATGTTGTTGAGGTGTGAGAAATGGAAAAAGCAGAATTCAAAAATGCTCTTAAAGTAAAACAGGTTGCCGATACAATGGCGATTGAAGACATGTATTTAGACAGAGAGTTCATCTCAAAAATGCTGAAAGTAGCCAGTGGAGAGCTCTCATCTGACGAACTTCGACAGGAGGTTTTGAACCGGTATGCAAGATAACGGTTTTTCCGATAGCAAATATTGCTATCCGGGCACAAATGTGCTCAAAAACAAACTGAATATCAGGGACGCAGCCGAACTGTTTGAGGCCGAGAAAAAACTTACATCGATAAGGCTTGAGGAACTTCAGGATCGTCCTGTGACCGGCAGGTTTGGGTTTGCCCATCTGAAAAAAATACATGGGTATATTTTTCAGGATGTATATGATTGGGCAGGAAAAGAGAGGACTGTTGAGATAAGCAAATCGGACAGCCTTTTTTGCACACTCAGATGTATGAAAAGTTATGCAGATACGGTCTTTGCAAAATATTTTCCGGAATGTTATAAAAACAAAGACTCGATAGAAGACTTTGTGGAGGCCTTTTCGAACAACTACGGAGATCTCAATGCGCTGCATCCTTTCAGAGAAGGAAACGGAAGGGCACAGAGAGAATTTGCGCGAATGATATGTCTAAAATGCGGATACGCTTTTGACCTTTCCTGCACAACCCACAAAAAGATGGTGAGTGCAAGCCAGATATCACTTCGCACGAACGACAATGGACCGCTCAAAGAGATATTCAAAAATGCGATAATGCCTTTGGAACAATACGAGAGCAGAAACAGCAAACACATATATATTTTCAGTTCGGATGACCTGTCCTTAGAGAGCGGCAAAGTCCTCTCAAACAGATATGAGGATGAAGATTCCGAGACTGTTGAAATAAACAATTCGTTATACGAAGAAAAAATAAGAAAAATGAATGAGGAGTAACAATGAACATCAATGAGGTAATTGCAAAAGAACTGGCAGTCAGACCGGCACAGGTCGAGGCGGCCGTAAAACTTATAGATGAAGGTTCCACAATCCCTTTTATCGCCCGCTACCGTAAAGAGGTCACGGGCGCTTTAAATGACGAACAGCTCAGAAACCTTTACGAGAGACTTGTGTATTTGAGAAATCTCGAGGAGAAAAAGGAGCAGGTTATAAGAAGTATTGATGAGCAGGGAAAACTCACCGATGAACTCAAAAATAAGATAACGGAAGCAACAACAATGGTTGCTGTTGATGATATATACAGACCTTATCGTCCAAAGAGAAGAACAAGGGCAACGATAGCAAAAGAAAAAGGACTTGAACCACTCGCAAATATCATAATGGAGCAGACAACTTCCTCACCTATAGAGAAGGAAGCGGAGGCTTTTATAAATGAGGAGAAGGAAGTAAAAACTGTTGCCGATGCCATAGCCGGAGCATCCGACATTATCGCAGAGCAGATTTCAGAGGATGCGACATACAGAACGAGAATAAGAGAACTCACCGAAAAGAACGGACGAATCATCTCAAGCGCAAAAGATGAGAATGCGGAGTCGGTTTATGAGATGTATTACAATTTTGACGAGCCTGTACACAAACTCGCCGGGCACAGAGTACTTGCCTTAAACAGAGGTGAGGCCGAGAAGATTCTCAATGTAAAACTTGAAGCGCCGGTCGATGATATCATAGGATATCTCAAAAAACAGGTGATAACAAAAGACAATGCAAATACAAATGATATACTTGCAAATGCTATAGAGGACAGCTATAACCGTCTCATCGCTCCTGCTGTGGAGAGAGAGATAAGAAATATGCTCACGGAGACAGCAGAAGACGGCGCGATAAAAGTATTCGGAAAGAACTTGAAACAGCTTCTCATGCAGCCGCCTATCGCGGGAAGAACTGTTCTCGGATGGGACCCTGCTTTCAGAACAGGATGCAAACTTGCGGTAGTAGATCCTACCGGAAAGGTGCTCGATACCGTAGTCGTATATCCGACAGCACCTCAGAACAAGGTTGAGGAGACGAAGAGAATAGTCTCAAAAATGATTGAAAAATATGATATTTCTCTTATCTCCATAGGAAACGGAACCGCATCGAGAGAGTCTGAGCTCATAGTTGCGGATATGATAAAAGAATTGAAGAGACCATGTCATTACATGATAACAAACGAGGCCGGAGCATCTGTTTACTCTGCGAGCAAGCTTGCAACGGAGGAGTTTCCGAACTTTGATGTCGGCCAGAGAAGTGCGACATCGATTGCAAGACGACTTCAGGATCCGCTTGCGGAGCTTGTAAAAATAGATCCGAAGTCCATAGGTGTCGGACAGTATCAGCACGATATGAACCAGAAGAAACTCGGAGATGCACTCGGCGGAGTGGTCGAGGACTGTGTAAACAATGTTGGTGTTGATTTGAATACAGCCAGTGTTTCACTCCTTGAGTACATATCCGGTGTCAGCAAACCTATCGCAAAAAATATCGTCGCATATCGTGAAGAAAACGGAAGATTCAAATCTAGAAACGAGCTTCTTAAGGTTGCAAAACTCGGACCTAAAGCATATGAGCAGTGCGCGGGATTCTTGAGAATAAACGAGGGAAAGAATCCGCTTGATACGACCAGTGTGCACCCTGAGAGCTATGATGCGGCAAAGAAACTCATAGAAAAACTCGGATACACCCTCGAGGATGTAAAGGAGCACAAACTCTCCGACATAAAAAAGAAGGTCGGCGATTACAATGCACTTGCGGAGGAACTTGGAATAGGAGAAATGACCTTGAAGGATATAGTTTCGGAACTTGAAAAACCGGGAAGAGATCCAAGAGAGGAGCTTGAGAAACCGATTCTTAGAAGCGATGTGCTCGAGATGAAAGACCTCGTACCGGGAATGCGACTTAGGGGAACGGTAAGAAACGTTATTGATTTCGGAGCGTTCGTCGATATCGGAGTTCACCAGGACGGACTTGTTCATATTTCAGAGATATGCGACCATTACATCAAGCATCCTCTGGAGGCATTGAGTGTCGGAGATGTGGTGGAAGTTGAGGTATTGAGTGTCGATCTTAAGAAACAGAGAATACAGCTCACCATGAAACTTGGCGGTGGAAGTCAGGCGGAGAAAAAAGTTGCCGGAGCGACCGGAAAATCCGACAAGAATCCAAAGGGTAACGGTATCGGAAACGACGGAAAGAAAAACGGTCGACCTGACGGAAAAAAGAATGGCGTAAAGAATGACAGAAAGAAAAATGACGGCAGAAGAAACGACTTCCATAAAGGAAACCACTTCTTTGACGGCATAGTGATAAAATAGTTGATAAAATAGTTCAAAAAACGGTCAAAAAAATAGGTTGCACAAAACCATTATGTGTACTATAATTCAAACGAAAAATAAATAGAAGAGTTTCTTCGGGGCAGGGTGATGTCGTCAAATATGATGATCAATTCCCGACCGACGGTGATGCTGCGATAAGCAGACAAGTCCGTGAGCGAAAGCAGGATACGGTGTGAATCCGAAACCGACAGTACAGTCTGGATGTGAGAAGAGGCAGTTATAAAAACGCTTGTTTTCTAATGCCCCCGATGGATATTATCGGGGGCTTTATTTTGTGCATTACACAAATAAACTTCAAGGGGATTCTTCTATGAGAGAAGAAAAGGAGATTTATCAAAATGACAAACGAAAACGCAACAAAAGTAACTGAGAACAAAACGGGCACCGTCCAGAGTGTCAACATAAGATTCATGGCTGTTACGGCTATGCTTTCGGCGGTGGCATTTATACTTATGTTTCTTGATTTTTCAGTACCTGTGGCACCTAGCTTTTTGAAGATGGATATATCTGAGCTTCCTGCACTCATAGCAGCATTTTCTATGGGACCTGTAAGCGGAGTGGTTGTATGTCTTATCAAGAACCTTCTTCATCTTACAATCACCTCAACAGGAGGAGTCGGAGAACTCTGCAACTTCCTTTTAGGCGTTGCATTTGTAGTACCTGCGGGATTTATCTACAGAGTTAAGAAGACAAAGAAAGGTGCAATAGCAGGAGCTTTGATCGGAACTGTTATCATGGGAGTTTTCTCAATACCGCTCAACTATTTCCTCACATATCCTGTATATTACAACTTTATGTCAGAGGAAGTTATCCTTACACTTTACCAGGCAATCGTTCCTTCAATGAAGAGCATTCTTCAGTGCCTCGTATGCTTCAATATGCCGTTTACAATGGTAAAAGGACTTTTGTCAGTGATCATAACAATGCTTGTTTACAAGCCGCTTTCACCGATCATCAAGGGAAGAAACTAAAAACGAAAAATAATGACAAGAACCGCAGCTCAATATGGGCTGTGGTTTTTTTATTGAATAGGAAATTGCTTTCCTATTCAATAAAAACGCTCCGCTATGGATGCGACTGGTGCGAAGCTGTATTATGCAAGCTAAAGCTTGCGCGCACCAGCGCGCAAAGAGTCACCTTGTGACTCTTTGTTCTCTCAGTAGGGGCAATCTCCCGTTGAGATAAATGCTCCAAAAGCATTTCAAAACTTGAGTGGATATGATATACTTTGTGTTAAATGGGGACTTATGTCTGAACGAAAAAAAGGAGACTAGCCATGGAATATAAAATAGAGACAAATTCTCCGGAGGAAACAAGAGAATTTGCAAAGAAAATGGCCGAGTCGGCAAAGCCTTCGGATGTAATTACTCTGATAGGGGACCTCGGAGTCGGAAAGACCGTCTTTACGCAGGGGATTGCGGAAGGACTGGGAATAAAAGACACAGTGAACTCGCCAACCTTCACGATAGTGCAGGTGTATGATGAAGGGCGGATGCCTTTTTATCATTTTGATGTTTATCGAATAGGCGATATTGAGGAGATGGACGAGATCGGATACGAGGACTATTTTTACGGTGACGGGCTGACCATGATAGAGTGGGCAAATCTCATTGAGGAGATACTTCCGGAAAAGAGAACTGAGGTCACCATAGAAAAAAATCCCGAAAAAGGTTTTGACTACAGACTCATAAAAGTAAAGACAATAGATTAGAAGGATACAAATGAAAATATTGGCTTTGGACAGCTCCTCGCTCGTGGCCGGCGTTGCCGTTTTGTGCGATGAGAAGCTTGTCGGAGAATTTACGGTAAATTACAAAAAAACACATTCACAAACACTTCTTCCGATGCTGGATATGCTCGCGAAGATGATTGAACTTGATATGAATACGCTCGATGCGATAGCGATAACATCCGGACCCGGATCATTCACAGGACTTCGAATAGGCTCGGCCACCGCAAAAGGACTGGCAATGGCACTTGACAAGCCTATCATTCCGGTAAAGACGGTTGACGCGTTGGCTTACAATCTATGGGGCAGTGCGAATCTTGTTTGTCCTATAATGAATGCCAGGAGAAACCAGACCTACACCGGACTTTACGAATTCAAGGACGGTGAGATGGTGACACTCAAAGAGCAGTGTGCTGTCGATATAAAAGAGATTATCGAGATAATAAACGAGAAAAACAGACCGGTCACTTTCTTGGGTGACGGTATGGAGGTATTTAGGGAGAGCATTGCGGAAAATATAAAAGTGCCGTACGATTTTGCTCCCGCAAACAAGAATGAGCACAGTGCCGCATCGGTCGGCGCGCTCGGAATGATATTGTACAAGAAGGGAGTTATGGAGACTTCCTTTGAGCATAAGCCGGACTATCTCAGACTTTCACAGGCTGAAAGAGAGAGGCTCAAAGCCGGCAAAGCCATAGAATAGACATGGAAAAAAAGATAGATATCATCTTCGCGACAGAGGCTGAAATTGAGGCGGTTTGGGATCTTGAAAAAGAGATTTTTTCGGATTCGTACAGCCTGAAGACTCTGGAGGATATATTGTCCTCGAAAAACGAGAAACTGATCATCGCAAAGGATGAAGATAACAATACAGTCGGATATATTATTTATATGGCAGCTGCCGATGAGGGGGAACTTTTAAGAGTGGCTGTAAAAAAAGATGCGAGAAAGAACGGCATAGGTGAAAAACTCATGAATGAGATGATAGATGACCTTGCAAAAGCCGAAGTAAAAAACATATTTTTAGAGGTTCGCATCTCGAATGAGCCGGCTGTCGGAATGTACGAAAATATGGAATTTCAGACCGTGGCTATAAGAAAAAAATATTACAGGAATCCCACAGAGGATGCCATGATCATGAAACGAGGATTGTAAGATATGTTGGATGTTTGCCTTTTGGGCACGGCCGGAATGATGCCTCTTCCTTACAGGTATCTGACCGCGCTGATGTTGCGATACAACGGAAGTTCGCTTCTCATAGACTGTGGGGAGGGAACACAGGTTGCAGTAAAGAAAAGGGGGCTAAGCTTCAAACCGATAGATACCATATGCTTTACGCATTATCATGCGGATCATATAAGTGGATTGCCGGGAATGCTTCTCACAATGGGAAATGCAGACAGAACCGAACCGCTTACCATGATAGGACCCAGAGGACTTGAGAGGGTTGTAAACGCACTTAGAGTTATCGCCCCGGAGCTCCCGTTTGAAATAAAATTCATAGAGCTCACAGAAAAAGAGGAAGATATCGAGTTGAACGGTTACAATATTCACGCGTTCAAGGTGAATCACAATGTGACCTGTTACGGATATAGAATAGACATAAAAAGAACGGGCAAATTTGATGTTGAGAGAGCTAAGGCAAACAATATACCTCTCAAATTGTGGAACCCGCTTCAAAAAGGAAATACCGTGGAACAGGACGGTATTGTATATACTCCCGATATGGTTTTGGGAAAAAGCAGAAAAGGTATTAGCCTTGTGTACAGCACGGATACACGCCCTACGGAAAGCCTGGTGGAAGCCGCAAGGGGAACCGACCTTCTAATCACTGAAGGAATGTATGCAGAGAAAGAAAAAATAGCAAAAGCCAAACAGTATAAGCATATGACTTTTTATGAGGCGGCAAATGTCGCTAAGGAATCGGGGACAAAAGAGATGTGGCTCACACATTTCAGCCCTTCACTTGTTGGTGCTGAAGAATATATGCCGGCTGTTAGAAAAATATTTCCGAATGCGCATCTCGGCAAGGACGGCAAGAGCGTTGAGCTGAAGTTTGAGGATGAGGAAGAGTAGGAAAATATATAATGAAAAAAGTCCGTTATCTTGTGGTCGGACTCATACTAATCGTTCTTGTGGTGGGGTATTATTATTTCTTAAGCACACGCAATGTTACGACGGTAGAGGAAGCGACCGAATTGACAGAAGTGGACAATTGCATATTGAGGGATTTGGAAAGTGATTATCCAAAAACTCCGAGAGAGGTCATAAAATTTTATGACCGTGTGATGATGTGCTTATATAATGAGGAATATACCGACGAGCAGTTTTATGAGCTCGCGGACAAACAGAGAGCACTCCTTGACACCGAGCTTCAGGAACAGAATCCGATAACAACATTCTACGACAGCCTGTTGCTTGCTATAACCGAGTTTAAGGCTGATGGAGGGCGCATTATAACAGCGACCGAGTGCGCGTCGAATGATGTTGAGTACAAAGAGGTGCAGGGAAGAGAATGCGCCTATGTCACAGTCGGATATTTTACAGAGAAGACATCCGGATTTAACAAGAGCTACCAGGAGTATGTCTTGAGAAAAGATGAAGAAGATTCTTCATGGAAGATAGTCGCCTTCAGAGTGACCGAGAATCCGGAAAGCTAAATGATATTTCTATATAATATAGTAAGGAAGCATAAATGGAAGAAGTAAAGATTTTAGCCATTGAGAGTTCTTGCGATGAGACAGCAGCAGCTGTTGTCGTAAACGGAAGGGATGTACGAAGCAATATTATATCTTCACAGATTGCACTTCACACTCTCTATGGTGGAGTGGTGCCTGAGATAGCATCACGAAAACATATTGAAAAGATAAATCAGGTAATAGACGAGGCTTTGAAGGAAGCCGACATGACGCTTGATGATATGGATGCAATAGCAGTCACCTACGGGCCGGGGCTCGTAGGTGCTCTTTTGGTGGGAGTTGCCGAGGCGAAAGCGATAAGCTATGCAAAGAATATACCGCTTGTTGGAGTTCATCATATAGAAGGACATATTAGTGCCAACTATATTGAAAATAAAGAACTCGAACCACCGTTTTTGTGCCTTGTGGTTTCCGGGGGACACACTCACCTCGTGAACGTGAAGGATTACGGAGAATACGAAATACTCGGAAGAACCAGGGATGATGCAGCAGGCGAAGCCTTTGACAAGGTTGCAAGGGCTATAGGACTTGGCTATCCGGGCGGACCAAAGATTGAGAAAGTGTCACACGAGGGCAATCCTCATGCGATAGAATTTCCGCGTGCAAAAGTTGCGGATGGAGAATACGACTTCAGCTTCAGTGGAATGAAGTCCGCCGCGCTCAACTATCTGAATCACTGTGAGATGAAAGGCATAGAAGTGGTTCAGGCTGACGTTGCTGCATCCTTCCAGCAGGCGGTTATAGACGTGCTGGTGCAGAGGGCGGAGAGAGCCATAGATGAATATGGGGCGAAGAAATTTGCCATAGCAGGCGGAGTGGCTTCAAACGGAACGCTTAGATCTGCCATGGAAAAAATGTGTGAGAGCAAAAATGTAAAATTTTACAGACCGTCACCAATACTTTGCACAGACAATGCCGCAATGATAGGAGCTGCGGGATACTATGATTACATAGCCGGAGTGCGCTCCGGAATGGACCTAAATGCTGTGCCGAATCTGAAACTCGGAGAGAGAGCCTAAAATAGGGTCTAAAAAGATGGTCTAAAAAGAGCGTCTAAAAAGAGGTGTACACATGGTAAAAGCTGTTGTTCTTTCCGGTGGGACCGGATCCAGGATGAAAAGCAAAACAAAAAAACAGTACATGATGTTGCAGGGAAAACCGTTGATATACTATTCCCTGCATACTTTTTGTGAGAGCAGCGTGGACGAGATAATACTCGTAGCCTCAAAAGAAGATGAGGAATACTGCAAAAAAGAGATTATAGAGAAATATCATCTGGACAAAGTGAAAGCGATAGCCGAGTCCGGAAGCGAACGTTATGAGTCCGTATACAATGGACTGAAAAAAGCTGACGGAGCGGATATTGTCCTTGTACATGACGGGGTGAGACCGTTTGTCACTATAGATATGATAGATCGTGCTATAGAAGCCGCGGAAAAATATGAAGCCTGTGTTGTTGCGATGCCTGTAAAAGATACAATAAAAACAGCAGACAAAGACTGCGTTGTCACATCCACTCCGGAGAGGAGTTCGCTATGGATGATGCAGACACCGCAGGCATTTTCATATCCTCTTTTGATGGACTGCTATAAATATGTTATGGAGAATGACAGAACCGGTATAACGGATGATGCCATGATAGTTGAACGCGGATCCGATAAGAAGATACATCTTATAGAAGGAAGCTATAGAAACATAAAGGTGACGACACCTGAAGACATGATTGTAGCAGATGCTTTTCTATGTGCAGATAAGCAATAGTAATATTGAACAAAGCACTAAAAAAAGCATTCTATATCTTGTGCAAAAAACGCTTAAAAAACACCCGATAATGACATTAAAAAAAATCTTGGAAAAATTCAAAAAAGAGTGTTGACATTGGGTGCCCCGAATGATATTATAACATTCGCCGTCAGTTCTGAGGAACTTACGGAAACAGAATATGGAGGAGTATCGAAGTGGTCATAACGAGGCGGTCTTGAAAACCGTTTGTCCGCAAGGGCACAAGGGTTCGAATCCCTTCTCCTCCGCTCGTTTTACTGATGAACCTACGGTTTATCATTATGATAGGGCAGAAGTACTTAGCCTACTCGGAGAAGTACCCAAGCTGGCCGAAGGGACACCCCTGGAAAGGGTGCAGGTCGTTAATAGCGGCGCGAGGGTTCAAATCCCTCCTTCTCCGCTCCACAAAATAGATAAAAAGTGCTTGACAAACATGAGCGATTTTGGTAATCTATTTTGGCTGGCAAAAAACGAAATGCCGGTAAAACAAAACGAACATTGAAAACTGAACAGTGAATTGACCTTGAAAGATCTTTGAGAATAAACAAAGAGAACCAAACCAAGTAAACAAGGAAAAAACGTCAAGTTTTTCCTGAATACATGGAACAAACAAAACATTTTAACATGAGAGTTTGATCCTGGCTCAGGATGAACGCTGGCGGCGTGCTTAACACATGCAAGTCGAACGAAGCATTTAGTTTTGATTTTTTCGGAATGACGAACTTTATGACTTAGTGGCGGA
>JAILHT010000023.1 GCA_024695665.1 Lachnospiraceae bacterium | reverse complement strand
CTGAGATAGCTCATCCAATAATGACAAAAATACTTGATATCGTTCTCGCCGTCGGAAGTTTTTCGATGGGTTTTGTCATGGTCGCCGGGGCCGGCTCCAATCTGGAACAGCAGCTTAATATCCCGTTTTGGGTGGGCTCTTTGATCTGCTCGCTTTTGATCATAATCGTCTCATTTTTGGACTTTGAGAAGATAACCAACATCCTTGGGCTTTTCACGCCGGTCATGATAGTGATGATCCTTATGATTGCCGCCTACACCTTCATCGGAAAAACCTACGATTTTGACGCGCTCGACACTGCAGCAAAAACCATTGAACCTGCGATGAGCAATCTTTTCATATCGGTGGTAGACTACTACGCCCTCTGCGCCATGACCGGGGTGTCGATGGCCTTTATCCTCGGCGGTTCGGTTGTTCGAATCGGTGTCGCCGAAAAGGGAGGAACTCTCGGTGGACTTCTCATCGGTGTCATTATAATGGTTGCTTCTCTGTCGCTTTTTGCCAACATAGATACCGTAAAAGATGCGGACATGCCAATGTTAGCCATCGTGAACGAGATTCATCCGGCCCTTGCTACAATCTACGCTTTCACAATTTTTGCGCTCATCTTCAACACGGCTTTCTCGCTCTACTATTCCATAGCGAGACGCTACTCGAAAAGCAGCACAAAGAGAATGCGAATTCTTATGATAGTTATCGTAATCGCGGGATTCATCTTGAGTTTCGGTGGTTTCAAACAGCTCATCAGTGTCATGTATCCTATCCTCGGATACATGGGAATGCTTCTTCTTTTGATTCTGCTTTTCGGTTGGTTCAGGGAGCGAGAAAATATTATCTTCGAAAAATTCTTGAGAAGAAAGATGATTCACCTGTCTCTGAAAAAACAGGACCCAAACCGTGATATAACCAAAAAAGATGAGGCGCTTTTTAACACCTTCGGTGAGATAAGCCAGGCGGACACTAAGGATTTGAAAAAAGACATCCGTGAAGTCGCCGCAAAAATCGTCGAAAACACGGATGACACAAAAAATTATGCAAATGATATGCTGCCTGTCGATGACGAGAAGCTTAAGAAAGCATTGAAGGACAGAACAAAAGATGATGTAGAATAGTCCGATGATGCGTTACCGTCTTGACAAATCCTATGATGCGTTATCGGCCGTCAGGCATAGGAGATATATTATTCGCAGATTACAAGGACCTGCAACAGTCTAAGATATGACTGCTGCAGGTCCTTTTATTCATTGAATTTACTGCTTTGTTCTTTTTCTATTCTTTTATACTTCTATGCACTCATTCAGATACTTCACAATCTCCGATTTTTCATAGCCTTTTCCGATAAACACAAGCTGATTGCATCTGTCACCATAAGTCTCATCCCAATCATCTTTCAAATCGGGAAAATCTTCGACTATAGGCCTTAGTTCTTCCTCCGGCCAGGCGGATACCCACTCGGTCAACTCGGTTATTGATGCATTTCTTCCGGCCTGCTCAAAAAGCTGGATATGCTTCCAGTCATCCGAGAACCATATATATCCTTTTGATCTTATAAGTGCTTCCGGGTAATCATCCACAAACTTGTTGAATGCGTCCCTGTTGAATGGTCTTTTTTCCTCAAATACAAATGACGATATTCCGTACTCGTCGACACAAGCTTTTTCATCATCATTCTCGCAATTGTTTAAGGCCCTCTGAACCGCACTGTAGGCTTCAACCTCATCAAAATCAAAATCCGGGCGATTCAAAATCACCTCAAGATCGACATTTCCATGGACACAGCTGACCATCTCAGCCTCCTGCTGCAGATTTCTAAGTCCCGCCTTCACCTCTTCAAGCTGTTCTTTGGTGAGAAGATCTGTCTTGTTAAGTATCATGAGATTGCAGAACTCTATCTGGTCTATTACAAGATTTATGATATCGCCGTCTTCCGTGTCTTCCTCCTCCGTGAGGCTGTGCAAAAACTCTCTGTATATCCTGTCTACGTCTACGACCGACACCACTGTTTTTAAATACACTCTTGTATCAGGAGTCATCTCCTCATAATTGACAAATGCTCCTGCTATCGACGAAGGCTCGCTGATTCCTGATGCCTCGACAAATATCGCTTCAATGCTTTTGTCCTCGGCAAGTCTCTCAATCTCAGCCATGAACTCATCTCTCAAAGTACAGCATATGCAACCGTTCTGCATCTCGACCATCTCAACCTGAACAAGCTTATTTCCTGTTTTATTGAGAATAGATGCGTCTATATTTATGCTCCCCATATCATTTACTATAAGAGCAATCTTTCTGCTCTCCTGCTTCAGAATATTCTGCATAAGAGTTGTCTTTCCGGACCCCAGATATCCCGTTATGACAACAATAGGCACTTCTCTCTTTGACATATCATATCCTCCTCTTTTTACTTCAACACTATTTATTTAACTCCGACACCGGTTTTCGCCGGCGCTTTTCGGCGATGGCCGGTGGTCTGGATTGGCTACGTCCCACATATTTGCAACACAATCGCAAATTATTATAGGATTTTGTCCTCCTCCAGTCAATACAATTTTCAACAGAGTTGCATTTTTACTTTTAATATAATAAATAAGACTGTCACTCCGAACGTTCAATCATTCGGAGCAACAGCCTGATATACCGTATTTATTGCAAAATGCTCTTCTTTGTGGTTTTACAATTTATAAATTTTTTTTGCATTATCGTAAAGAATCAGTTGTTTTTGACTTTGATCTATATCAAGATTCTTCACAAAACCGGCTCCTTCCGTGAGCCATACTTTTTTTACCGGGTATGACGATCCATATATAATATGGTCCGCACCAAGTATTTTAACCGCGCACTCCAGAAGTTCCTTTCCCCACGGTGCGGCATGCGACAATTCAAAATAAATGTTTGAATCCAGCCACTTTCTCACCTTTTCATTGTTTACCGAAAAACGCCCACCGCCGGAATCTCTTGGCATAAGCATCTCCTTGAATGCAAAATAAGCGCCTCCAAGCATAGAATGAATCATTTTTAGATTCGGTAGTTCCTCAAACATTCCAGAGAAAAGTTCCCTGCCTATCGCAGTCACCTGATCCTCACATCTTCCAAAAGAACGGCGAAGATTATTGTATTCAAAAATGGACTGATAATCCACAGGAATCGGCGTGTGGTGAACATAAATCGGTATGTTCAAATCATTTATGTGTCTCAATATCCCACGGAACATTTCATCGTCCAGATAATGGTTTCCGTAATGCGCCGACATCTGAACGCCGGTCATGCCGAGTTCCTTCACACATCTGTCCAATTCTTGTATACATCCCTCATCCGCATAAGGTGGCACAACTGCAAACGCTTTAAGCCTTCCTCCACTCTCTTTCGCATGCTTAGCAGCAGCATCATTAAAGATTCTGCAAAGTCTTAAGTTTAGCCACTCAGCACATCCCGGTAGTTTCATGACTGCCATATCAATGCCCGCTTCGTTCATATCAGCCAACTGCTTTTCAAGTTGGTAATCCGATCTGAAATAATTCAGGTTCTCGCAACCTAAAGGTTTTTCTATCCTTATCGCCTCATCTCCATCTTCATTGGTGTAATAGAAGGCGTGAGTATCATACTCTCTTGGAATACATTCCGTAAACTCATCTCGTAAACTTCTGTCCGTAAAAAGTTCATCCGGAATCCAATAAATATTTGCATCTATAGTTTTCATCCTATATTTAATCCTCCTGACAAGTTGAAAATCTGGCCTGTTACAAAAGCAGATTCCTCACTTGCAATATACGAAACGAGTGCTCCGAATTCTTCGGAGGTTCCGAGCGTTCCCATCGGTATATGTGTTACAACAGAAGACATATCCAAATCTCTTCCTGTCATCGGAGTATGGTCGTTTATCATACCGCTCTTTGCTATGCAATTCACTGTTATTCCCGTATTCATCAATATTTTTGCCAGACAATATGTCATGGAAACAACTCCGCCTCTTCCGATACTGTCTGTAAGACTCTCTCCCTCAAAGCCATTTAATGCTCCTGCTGTAGAAGTCAATATAATCCTTCCTGCCCTGCTGTCTTTGAGATGTGGTATGGCTGCCTGGATCATCATGAAAGGTTCGGTAACCTGATGGGCAAGTTTTTCGTTAAGTTTTTCTCTTGTCAGAGTACCTAATGCAACAAGGCAATCCATCGCTCCTGTGTTGCTTATAACTACATCAACACTTCCAAACTTCTCACGCACGGCATCAAACACTTTATCGTCTCCATCATCATTGCCAAGTGCTATGACCTTTCCCGTCAAATCCTTGAGTTCCTCACATATTCCTTTTGCTTTATCCATGTCATGTGTAACCATCACGACATTCATCCCGCCGGCCGCCAGTTCGCGTACCGCTCCGTAACCGATATTTCCGGTACCCCCGGCAATCACACAGGTTCTTCCGCTTAAACTGATCATATTTCTCCCTCTTGCTCTAGCGATCTATATATCTTTCATAAATCCATCTATCAACAAAATCAAAACAGTTTTTAACTGTATCCCCGAATTCTCCGGGCTCACTCTCGCTCTCAAAAGCAGGTACAAAATTGTGACTTGCTCCTTTCACAAAAGCTAAGGTTTTATCCAAAGACTTAACTGCCCTTTTGTAAATGTGCTCTGCCGCAATATACTCATAACTTCCCGTCATTCCCATAATAAGCATCGGTCTGCTGATATACGCAACATTTCCGGTGGTGCAGCAATAGCTGCTCTCCCAGTCAACTCCTTTTAGTGTGCTCTCGTCATAACCGAAATCATCTAACGCTCTGACCGCTGACGATTTCAAAAAGCACTTAACGGTTGTTGTAAGCGCTCCGAAATGACATCTCTCTGCCGTGAGTATTCCCGGTCTCATAATTCGAACCGAATTTACGGTCTGATTTGTTATCTCGCCGTTTTTTCCTATCAAATCCCATTTTCCTTCTGTATGAGAGAAAAAATCTGTCATCTGATTTATTATCTTGTTGCATGGAGCATACTGTGTTCCCCCCGGTATAAACATCGGCTCATCATCAACGAATTTTCCTTTTCCTCTTTCAATCTGAAAGACTCTCTCCCTCGCATAATCGATAAGTCTGTTCATTCTTTCTGCCTGGCCTTTTTTGTACTCGTTCAAAAACTCCGCTGAAAAATGACAACCTTTCTCATCATATCCATTCTCGGGATTAAAAAGGTCGAGCTTTGGATTTCGTCTCATACCATCCGTCTCATCAACAATTGACGGATCCAAAGATAAAAGGCTCATAACTCCGTTGCCAAAATTTGCATCCAGGAGCATGACTCCGTCTGCAGGACGCTTTTCTCCCATATCATCCAGTTTTATTATTTTTTTATCATCCCTGAATATATCAGGTCCGTTTTCAGCAATACTCTGATAAGCGCTCATAAGGGTCGCGCCACCGCTGTGTCCCAAAAGTATTACCTTCTCTATTCCCGGATAGTTTTTTGCGTATTCAACCACACAGGAGAGTTCCTCAATTTTCTGATCCAGGCTCTCCTTCGGATCGGTCACATTAGATACAAAGCAACTGTATCCCCTTTTTGCGAGTTCTTTTGCCGGCACAAAATCAAAGTAATCATCATCAGAATGTTCAAGAATAACAGCTACCTTGCTTTTTTCGTCAGCCAACACCGGTTGATAGAGCATACAAGGAACCTTGTTCTCAAATTTTTTGTAAGCTCTTCTGATTTCATAGAATTCCATCTTAACTGTCCTCTGTAATTTCGTTTTAATTTATTTCCTCAATCCTGCAGCACGACACAAAATGCCCCTTTGAGATTTCTCTAAGTTTCTGTGGCTCCTTACATTTTGAAGTGGCAAATGGGCATCTTGCGGCAAACCTGCACCCCGGTCCCGGATCTATAGGAGAGGTAATCTCCCCCTTCAATTCCAATCTTTTCATCGGATTGTTTATGTCCACAGACGGTATTGCCGATAGAAGTGCCTTAGTGTATGGATGCAGCGTATTTCTGAAAAGCTCCTCCGTGGAAGCTTTCTCCACCAACTGTCCCAAATACATTACGCATATATTGTCAGAGATATGTTTTACTACCGACAAATCATGCGTTACAAACATGTATGAAACCTTTGTGCTGTCCTGAAGATCCATAAGCAGGTTCAAAACCTGCGCCTGTATCGATACATCAAGTGCGGAAACCGGCTCATCGCAGACTATAAACTCCGGATTAAGTGCAAGTGCTCTTGCTATTCCGACACGCTGTCTTCGTCCTCCATCCAGTTCGTGCGGATAGGCATTTCTCAACCTTTCATCGATTCCGACAAGCTCCATAAGCCTGTTTGTCTCTTCTTTGAGCTCCGCTTTGCTTTTGAACTTTCCGGAATGTCTCAAGGGCTCCTCTATAGTTCCTTCAATTCTGATTCTGGGATTCAAACTTGAATAAGGATCCTGAAATATTATCTGCATTTTCTCACGTACTTCTTTTAGTTTTTTTCCGTGAACATGCGTTATATCTTCCCCATTCAAAATAACGTTTCCGTCAGTCGCTTCCTGAAGATGAATTATTGTTCTTCCAAGCGTGCTCTTTCCACAACCTGACTCTCCGACAACTCCAAGCGTCTCTCCTTTCTCAACGGAAAAGGAAATATCATCAACTGCATGATTTATCCCGGAAGCTACTTTGAAATATTTTTTTAAATTTTTCACCTCAAGTAATGGCATGCTAAATCTCCTTTCCAGCCTTGATGCAACGGCAAAAATGTCCCGGGCTTATCTCTTTCATATCAGGTTTTGACTCTATGCACTCATCCATAACATACGGACATCTTGGTGCGAACGCACACCCCTTCGGCAAATCTGTAGGATCCGGTGGCGAGCCGGCTATCGGTTTTAACCTCGACTCTCCTTCCGTCATTCCCGGCAAAGATCCGAAAAGTCCATTTGTATATGGGTGACACGGATTGATAAACAGCTCTCTCTTGTCTGCATATTCTATAATCTCACCTGCGTATACTACCGCAACGGTATCACTTGTCTCCGCAACCACACCCAAGTCGTGCGTGATAAGTATCATTGATGTATTGTATTTTTCTTTAAGGTTTCTTATCAAATCAAGCACCTGTGCCTGAATAGTCACATCCAGGGCGGTCGTCGGCTCGTCTGCAAGCAAGAGTAAGGGATTGCAGGCGAGCGCCATTGCTATTACAACTCTCTGTTTCATTCCGCCCGAAAACTGATAAGGGTACTCTACAAAACGATCTTTTGGGATTCCGACAAGTTCAAGCATCTCCTTAGCTCTATTTTCAGCTGCATCCTTGTCATAATCATTGTGAAGGAGAAGTCCTTCCACTATCTGATCACCCACTGTCATAAGCGGATTCAATGCTGTCATTGGGTCCTGAAATATCATTGCGATCTTTCCGCCTCTTATATCAAGCATCTCCTCCTCTGAAAGAGATGTGAGTTCTCTTCCCTCAAGGGTGATTCTTCCACCGAGCATCTTTGCCGGAGGATTCGGTAAAATTCTTAAAATCGATTTGGCTATTGTTGTTTTTCCTGCTCCGGTCTCTCCTACCAGGGCAATAGTCTGTCCTTTTTTGAGTTCAAACGATACTTTATTAACCGCCTGAACGTTCTTTTTTCCCGAGGTGTATATGACCTCCAAATCTTCTACTTTCAAAAAAACTTCATCTGCTTTGCTCATATATTACCTCTCCTATTTACGAAGCTTCGGATCCATGGCATCGCGAAGACCGTCTCCGATCAGATTGATGGCCAAAACCGTAAGCGCAATAACTATACCCGGAAACATTATCAGGTACGGGTAGTTCAAAATATGAGTTCTCGCATCTGCAAGAAGTGCTCCCCATTCAGGTGTCGGAGGCTGTACTCCAAGACCTATATACGAAAGAGCCGCTGCCATTGTTATATTCATGCCTATTCCCATAGTCGCATCGACTATGACAGGTGAGACGACATTAGGTAATAAATGCCTGAACATGATCGACGGTGTCGAACAATTTATGGATTCAGCTGCCTCAAGGTATTCCTTATTCCTCTCAGACAAAATCTGTCCTCTTATAAGTCTGACACCGGTCGGAACATTTCCTATTGAAAGTGCTATCACGGTATTAACAAAACCGGCACCTAAAGTTGCAGATATTAAAATGCACAAAAGCATACTCGGAAGTGATGACCAGATATCCATGATTCTCATAATCATAGTCTCAGTCTTTCCGCCAAAATAACCTGCAATACTTCCTATCACCGCACCGACTCCGGAACCCAAAATTGCAGCACACAGTCCAAGTGCAAGTGAGTATCTTCCTCCATAGAGAATTCTCGTAAACTGATCACGACCCATTCCATCCGTTCCGAATGGATGTGCAAGGCTCGGTCCTTTGTACATATTTGCCAAATCCATATCATTTACTCCGTACGGAGCGATAAGAGGAGCAGCCAAACAGACGATAACTATGAAGGCAAATATAACTATTCCCACTCGCGAGCCGGGGTTACTCCATATACGTTCCAACGTCTCGCGAACTATTGATGTTCTCTTATTCATTTTGTCTCCTTCTTTTTTACAGTCTGATAACGCGCTCTGATTCTCGGATCTACAAATGCATATGCCAGATCAACCAAAAGCATTGATATGGCAGTGAAAAATGCAAAGAATAAAACACAAGCACGAACGACCGGATAGTCTCTGGAATTGATTGCGGTCAGCATATACAGCCCCAATCCCGGTATAGAGAAAACACTTTCAATAACAGGTGTTCCCGCAACAATTTTTGCAAATCCGTTACCGATTGATGTAATGATCGGCATAAGGGCGTTTGGGAGCATATGCCCCCAAACGATTATGTTTTCTTTCTGGCCTTTTGCCTTGGCGGTCGTTATGTAATCCTCTCTAAAAACTCCAAGTATACTTGCCCTTGTCTGACGGGCGTTTACTGCGATTCCTCCCAATGCACTGCAGATAATCGGCATGATATAATACTGTATTCCGCCGATTCCGTATGCCGGAAGCAGATTCAACGTCGCAGAAAAAAGTAAGATCATCATAAGTGCCACCCAGAAATCCGGACAGGATATGAAAACCATTGCAAAGCCCATGGTAAGAGAATCCTGCCATTTTCCTTCGTGAGTTGCGGCAAATATCCCCATCACAATTCCTAAAAACAGATTTAACGCCATAGCTGACAATCCTATAAATAAAGTACGTGGGAGTCTTATCATCATCTCGTTTATAACCGGTTTGTTATAAACCCATGAGTCACCGAGATCAAACTTGATAAATGTCGAATACAAAAAATCACCCAACTGTTCAATATAAGATTTGTCTAGTCCCATGATGTGGCGCATGTTTTCCACGTCCTCAGCTGTAGCTGTTGCACCTGCTATGGTTCTAGCCGGATCCCCGGGGGTAAAATACAAGATTGTAAAAATAATTAAAGACGTTGCCAAAAGGATCAATATCATCCCCAATAGTCTTTTTATAATATACTTAACCATAAGCTAAATATCCCTTCTTACTGCCTGATGTAAGTTAGTCCAAGTAAAACTCACATGCACCCGGTCGGAAGAACTCTCCCTCTGCAAATGCAAGTGTTGCGAAACAATCCGCATATACGGCATTGATCTTTGGCGAACATACTGCATAATAATATCCGTTCTCAAGAACATAATCATGGAAAGCAGTCATATTCTCCTCTGTGTGCCCATCGAGCGAATTTGCTGTTTCGTATACAGACTGAAGCGTGTCATCTTTGATGAACGACATATTGTATCCTGTTCCAAACTCGTTGTAATTTGTAAAACGATTCCACTCACCTACCTGAGATCCGCCACCGCAATCTTTGTAGAGAATATCCCATGTCGTTGGGTCAAGCATATCTTCCTCAAGCATTACGCCGTCCTCAGCCTTGATCTCAACATTGATTCCAACATTTGTAAGAAGTGCCTGTATCATTGTCATCGCTGACTTGCTAGCCTCATCACTGGCTCCCATGATAACCAGTGTTTCTCCTGCATATGCGGTCTGATCCAGATATTCTTTTGCCTTATCAACATCCATAGATGCCATGTAATTGTTCTCTGCGCTCTCCCAGCTCTCATAATAATCTGCGAAGAACGGTGTTCCCAAAGCATATGATGCAAGATAAGTTCCTGTCGCTGTTGCTACAGCTTCATTGTCAATCGCATACCAGATTGCTTTTCTGAAGTTAGGGTCTGCAGTTATTTTTCCTTCGCTGTTATTTGCCATAAGTACTTCAAGCGCACTTCCCTGGGTTATATATACGGCATGACCGTCCGCATACTGTCCATTCTCCTCAAAATCGGCTATGTTCTCTGCAGGAACATACTGAGAATACTGAATCTGGTCTGTTCCCAAGCCTATGACATGCTGCGAAGTTTCAGCTATAACGTCGTATTCGATGGTTTTAACATTTGCCTTGTGAAGCTCATCTCTGAGTTCATCTGTCTGCCAGTAGTTGTCCTTTGCGGTAAGTGTCAAATGTGATCCGACAACATATTCCGTCACATCATAAGGACCGGTTCCTGCAGGTGCTTCTGTAAAATTGCCCTCCTCATAAGACTTCTGTGAAACTATATAGGTTCTGCACCAAGGCCATTCAAGTGCTCCTATCGCATCAATCGGTTTCGACCACGTGAATCTGACTGTGTATGTGTCGACGGCCTCAACACTTTCAAAATAGTCATATCTTGCCGCTTTTCCTGAATCGATTAACAGATTGAAAGAGAAAACGACATCATCTGCTGTTATGTTGTTTCCGTTTGTATCTGTGATGTAATCATAAAGTTCAACATCCCAGTGAAGGTCATCAACCTCTGTGTATCCCTTTGCAAGGATAGGTGTGTAATCGTTGTCTCTCAAATCAAACAGAGTCTCATAAAAGTTCGGGGCTACTATCATATAGCTGTAAGCGCCGAATCCTGTTGTGCTGAGATCTGACGGATCATCCTGAAGACCAACAGTGACCTTATCGTACTGACCTCCATCAGCTGTTGTAGCTCTGCTTGTATCTGCCTCCGGTTCTTGAGACACCTCTGATTCGGCGCTTTCTTCAGTTTCTGTCGATTCAACGGTTTCAGATGCACTGTTTGTGTCAGCTTCGCTGCCTGCATCTGCAGAAGAAGTATCACTGCTGCCACAAGCACCCATCACAAGCATTGAAGCCGCAAGAGCGATACTTACCCCCTTTTTAAATGAAAAAAATCCTTTCATTTCTTCCTCCTTCTCTTAAACAAAAGTTTTATTTTTGCGATTATGATTATAAAAATCGATTGTCACTTTAAACAAATCGTAAAAAGACTCTTTTTGGTCCAAAAAGGAAACTGAAACAAAATTCAACAAAAAACGTCTTGCTTTTTATGCACATTGCGCATAAACAAGACGTCTTTTTTATCTATTCATTTCTTTCTCTCTCTGACAGAAATATTATAAAATCCTTTGCGTTCTCTGAGAGCTTTGCTCCCCTCAGATAACAGAGTGAAACCTGAACTTCATATATAGGATAAATCGGAACTATTTTCACAGCATCTGTTATAACTGGTTTCAAAGCCTTTTCCCAAAGAAAAGCTATTCCCATCTTTTGAGCCACCAGTCTGGCTATCGTGCTGCCAACGGAGGCAGTCATTGTTACATTGGGCTCAAAACCGGCTTCCTTAAAAGCTCTTTCAGCAAGTACGGAAATATGATTATTCGGGTTCGCAAAAGTGACAAAGTTCTCATTCTCCAATTCACGCACATCGACAACGTCCCTTTTTGCAAGCGGGTGATCCCTGTTACAAAGCATAACCAATCTGTCCTTTTTGTATTTGATACACTCCAGTTTCGCATCGTCGGTATCCGGATTTATCATCATTGCCAATTCACATTCTCCGGTTTCCAACAGTTCTTTTGAATTGGGCTCCTCATTTATAATGACATTCACTCCGTAATCTTTGTGAAAATCAATGGCTTCCTCAAACATTCTGTAATTTGAATTTATATTGAGAATTCCGGTTTCATTTCTCTTTTTTTCATCTATCGATCTCTGTGCATCTCTACGCAATTTTACGATTTCTTTTGCAAAAGGAAGTAACGCCTCCCCATACTTATTTATTACCGCGCATCTTTTTGACCGATCAAAAAGTTCTACCCCCAGTTCACTTTCAAGCGACCTAATATGCTTTGACAACGAAGAAGAAGTCGTATAAAGTTTTTCCGCAGCCTCACTGAATCTCCCCTCTTCAGCCAAAACAATCAGTTCATTTAAATACTCAATCTCCATGCTATCACCTTTTACTATGCCTTAAATTTTAACGATGACGGGTGTTTCCTTCCCCAGAAAAAATATAAAAGCACCGATACAACGGTAGCCATTCCTACAATTAGAAACATATTCGAATAGCCCATACCTGCTATTATCACTCCGGCTATTCCGCCTCCCCCACCCAATCCTATGTCATACGCGCATAAAAAGGTGGAGTTTGCGCTTCCTCTTCTCTCCGGAGGTGCTATATGGACCGCCATGGATTGAAGTGCCGGTTCTATTCCACCGAACGCATATCCCGCGAGCACGGCAGAGAAATAAAAAGTAATGTTGTTTGGCGCAAGAGCCAGAAGCAAAAAAGCTGTGAGCATTGCCGCATTGCAGGTATATACAAAAACCCCTTCACCCATCTTGTCAGCCAGAGAGCCAAGTAAAAAACGCACCAGTATAAGCATAACTGCTGTTATAAGGAAAAATATTCCCCCTGATGGAAGGTCATATTCAACCGCAAACTTTGACAGAAAGTTTTCCAATGCTCCGTATGTCAGCAAAAAAACCAGGCATATTACAGAAGCCGGAACAGCATCCTTATCTATGAGCCCCTTAGCCGTGAGCGGGATTTTTTTCTCCGGTACAGTTGCATTGGTTTTCATAACAAGGTAAAGAACAGATGCCACAATCATAAACACTGATGCCGTCACATACATCAATTCAAAGCTTACACTTATAAGTTTTAAACTCAATGTCGGTGCTATTGAAGTGGCAAGCGCCGTAGCCATTCCGAAATATCCCATTCCCTCGGCAAATCTCCTCTGTGGCAAAGCATCACTGGCTATAGTAGCTGTGGTCGTATTTGAGAACGCAAGAGATGCTCCTTGAAGCATTCTACATACGATTGCCAAAGTAACAGCACTGACAATTGCGTATCCCATTGCGGCAAGTTTTCCCGATATGATATATCCCAATGGCATCAAAAACATACCTGTTATTCCTATGATAAGTATGCTCTTTCTCTTTCCATTATTTAAAAGCCAACCTATAAAAGGTCTAAGTACCACCGCAACCACTGAAAACGCAAAGGCGCACATACCCGCTACACTCTCATCCATATTTAAAGTTTCCAAAAACATGGGAAAAGTATTAAGTATCATAATATGATTCATAAACACAAGGAAGTTTATAATAATTATCAATGTAAAATCCCTTGTCCAAAGCTTCGACTTTTCTGTTTCGTTCAATTCTCTCTCCTCCGTTACATATCCTCTATTCAAACAAAAAAAAGAGAGAGCACACACAAAGACGGTCTTACGCATGTGTATGCTACTCTCTTTTCAATGTATCTTATCAAAAATATTTTTTATAGTCCAGCAAAAAATTTAGGATGTATATATTAAAATGCCAATTTATTATTTTTCATTTTTCATCAAAAACAAGACCCGAAAGTCAGTTTTTTTTCTTACAATCATCACACTTTCCAATGATCATCGTCTTCGAGACATCAACATCAAGCCCATATATGAAGTGCATTTTCTCCTCAAACTCATCGACAAATTCATTTTCCAGGTGGAAAACCTTTCCGCACTCACTGCACTGGGCGTGCATGTGTCTATCGCAGTTCTCATGCGCCTTTGAATACTGATAATACCACGCATCCTGGTTTGGCTCCTTGAATCTCACAAGTTTGCCCTGCTCACAGAGACGGTCAAGGTTTCTGTATACGGTTGTCCTGTTGATTTCGCAACCGTCACCGCTCAGATGCTTGTAGATTTC